>JAGRJO010000219.1:1395-3409 GCA_020442725.1 Lysobacterales bacterium | reverse complement strand
GCCAATTTTAATAGCTTCAAATAATTATCATTAATACGATCCATAATAATATCATTAGGAGCGATGATATTGATGCTATTAAGCTCTTCAATGACTTTTAAAGGACGTAGCCAAATGTCAATTTCCTGCGCGGAAACTTCGGATTGCAGACGCTTGAGACATTTGCTCCAAATCATATTGAATTAACTTTAACATTGAGAGGAAAGTCGGACATTATACACCCAATATTAACAATAGATAACTACAGAATTTGTTAAATCTTTTTAAATTAGTGATAATTGTTAGTAATAACATAAAAAGAAACCTAAAAATGTTGAAAAAAATGTTAAAAATAAGTATCCTAGCCAACCTTTTTTAAGGAAGAACTTAAAACGCGTTGGGTTTTTTCTTAAATTTCAATTGAATTCAATATAAAAATACAAGGTGTATCATGAAAAGAACTTTTCAACCAAGTAATTTAAAGCGTGCAAGAACTCATGGTTTTAGAGCACGTATGAAAACAAAAGGTGGTCGTGCTGTTATTAATGCCAGAAGAGCAAAAGGCAGACATAAACTAACTGTTTAAAACACTCAAAGTTTTCAAAAAGGACATTGACTGGCTTTCCTAAAAAAGCTCGTTTGTTAACAAAAGCAGACTATAGCAAGGTATTTAACAAGTCGGTCAAAGTTTCTGATGCATTTTTCCTTATATTGATCCACATAAATTCAAAAGAAAATTCAAAGCTTGGCTTAATTGTTTCAAAGAAAGTCGATAAAAGAGCCGTTCAGAGAAACAGAATTAAAAGACTTGTCAGAGAAAGTTTTCGAAACCACTCATTTCAAACTGCTTGTGATTTTGTTGTTATGGCAAGAGGAAAAATCAGTGAGCAAAAAAACGCAGAAATATTCAATTCACTTGAAAGTCTGTGGATTAAGGCAGAAAGTAGAATACAACAAATCAGGAAACAGTAATGAATAATCCCAAGAACTTATTATTAATTGCATTAATTTTTTTAGGTTTTTTGCTTTATGCCGAGTGGCAAAAAGATTACGGTCCACAACCGCAAGTTGAAAATATAACCGGAGTGAATCCATCTCAGGCTGTAGCCGATGATAATACCGTTCCATTAACAAATGGAAATGATATTCCTGAACAAACAGCGGTCACACCGAATGCAGCAACACCGGATACATCAAAACAAAGAAACGCAGACTCTATTGTTACTGTAACTACCAATGTCTTAAAGCTACAAATTGATACTGTTGGTGCTTCAATAATTTATGCTGAACTATTAAATTATCCGGTGACAAAAAAATCCAAAGAAAATGTCGTTCTTTTTAATCACACCAATGAAAGTTCTTACTATGCACAAACAGGTTTGCTGAGCTCACAACAACGATTTGTTCATACTGAAACCTACAGTGTGAACCAAACACAATATAATGTGACTTCAGGAAAATTAGACATTCCGTTTGTTATTGAGAAAAACGGTGTGAAACTAACAAAAGTTTATAGCATTGATGCGGACTCTTATTTAGTGGGAATCACCGACAATATTCAAAACAACTCCAGCGTTGTATGGCAAGGTCAACAATACAAGCAATTACAAAGAAATAACCCTTGGTTCAATAACGAAGTTTCTTTTAGTGATGCAGGGAGAATGTCTTTCAGAGGAGCAGCGTATTTCGAGCCAAACGAAGGCTACACCAAGCTAAAACTGGAAGACTTCAGTGATCCGGATGAAAACATCAATGTCAAAATAAACACTCCGGGCTGGATTGCCATGGTTCAACACTACTTCTTTAGTGGTTTTATTATGAGTGAAACGAATTCAGCAATTTCATCACAATATCTTCCAACATCAGAAACACCATACATTATTCGTGCCACATCCGGTTATAGCGAAGTGCAACCGGGAGCTGAAGGTCAAATTTCAACGCAACTTTATGTAGGACCGAAAATTCAGGAAGAACTACCAAAAATATCCAAAGGTTTGGATTTAACCGTTGATTATGGAATGTTTACCGCAATTGC
>JAGRJO010000219.1:0-1385 GCA_020442725.1 Lysobacterales bacterium | reverse complement strand
TGTATGGCAAGGTCAACAATACAAGCAACTACAAAGAAACAACCCTTGGTTCAATAATGAAGTTTCCTTTAGTGATGCAGGGAGAATGTCTTTCAGAGGAGCTGCGTATTTCGAGCCAAACGAAGGCTATACCAAACTAAAACTGGAAGATTTCAGTGATCCGGATGAAAACATCAATGTCAAAATAAACACTCCGGGCTGGATAGCTATGGTTCAACACTACTTCTTTAGTGGCTTTATCATGAGTGAAACGAACTCAGCTATTTCATCACAATATCTTCCTACATCGGAAACACCATACATTATTCGCGCCACATCCGGTTATAGCGAAGTGCAACCGGGTGCTGAAGGTCAAATTTCAACGCAGCTTTATGTGGGTCCAAAAATTCAGGAAGAACTACCAAAAATATCCAAAGGTTTGGATTTAACCGTTGATTATGGAATGTTTACCGCAATTGCCAAGCCACTATTTTGGGTGTTAAATAAAATTCATTCGATGATTGGTAATTGGGGTTGGTCAATCATTGTGTTAACCATATTAATTAAATTGCTTTTCTTCAAGCTCACAGAAAAACAATACAACTCAATGGCAAGAATGCGTAAATTGCAACCGCGCATCAAAACATTGAAAGAAAGACACAAGGATAATCGTCAGAAATTCAATGAAGAAATGATGAAGCTGTACAAACAGGAAAAAGTGAACCCAATGGGTGGATGCTTGCCAATGTTGGTGCAAATTCCTGTATTTATCGCCTTGTATTGGGTGCTTTTGGAGTCTGTAGAGCTACGTCAAGCTCCTTTTATATTGTGGTTACAAGACTTAAGTACACCTGATCCGTATTTTATTCTGCCGGCAATCAATGCTTTTGCCATGATAATGACTCAAAGACTTTCACCAACTGTTGGTATGGATCCAATGCAGGAAAAAATCATGAAAATCATGCCGATTGCGTTTTCAATCATGTTTGCATTCTTCCAATCCGGATTGGTACTGTATTGGGCAGTCAACAGCTCCTTGTCGCTGGTGCAACAATGGATTATTACTAAGCGTATCGAAGCTAAAGGTTAATAATGCTACAAAATGATACCATCGCCGCCATCGCAACTGCGCCAGGTGCAGGCGGTGTTGGTATCATCAGAATCTCCGGAGAAAACGCTCTGGAGATAGCTGAAAAAATATCACAAAAAATACCTAAACCGCGTCTAGCAACCTATGCTGAGTTTTATGATGGTGAAAACCTGCTTGATGAAGGTCTAATTCTTTTCTTTCCCAATCCCAAATCATTCACCGGAGAAGATGTTGTAGAATTACAAGCTCACGGCGGACCTGTTATTATGAACATGCTGTTAAAAACAGTTATCAAACTCGGAGCCAGACAAGCCTT
>JAGRJO010000218.1 GCA_020442725.1 Lysobacterales bacterium | reverse complement strand
AGGAACAGAGTCTTGCCAGATTAAATCTTCTTGTGGAACTTCCGGCCCAATGTAACGTGATTTAGGACCTAAGTCTCTGTGTGTTAATTTAAACCATGCTTTTGCAAATACCTCAGAAAAATAGTCCGGATTGTTATAAAATTTTTCGGATATTTTTCGATATTCAGGGTCCATTTTCATCGCCATGTCCGCATCTGTCATGATAGGGTTATAACGAATTGACGAGTCTTCAACATCAACAGGCTTATCTTCTTCCTTGATATTGACAGGCTCCCATTGCCACGCTCCGGCAGGGCTTTTTGTTAACTCCCAGTCATAACCTAGCAACAATTTAAAATAGCCGTTATCCCATTGGGTTGGATACGTGGTCCATGCCCCTTCGATGCCACTGGTTACAGTGTTGCGTCCAATGCCTCGTTTCGTTTTGTTATTCCAACCTAAGCCTTGTTCGTCAATATCTGCTGCTTCAGGATCCGGTCCTAACAAACCAGCATCACCATTTCCATGTGATTTTCCAACAGTATGGCCACCGGCCGTCAAGGCAACCGTTTCTTCATCATTCATTGCCATTCTTTCAAAAGTGACACGGACATCTGCTGCGGTTTTTAATGGATCTGGATTCCCATCCACTCCTTCAGGGTTAACATAAATCAGCCCCATCATTACTGCTGCTAATGGGTTCTCCAAATCTCTTTGTCCGGAATATCGGCTACCTTCTCCTCCCGATGGCGCTAACCATTCTTTTTCTGAGCCCCAATAGATATCTTTTTCAGGGTGCCAAATATCTTCACGTCCGAACGCAAAGCCATAAGTTTTCAAGCCCATTGACTCATAGGCGACTGTTCCGGCATAAACTAACAAGTCTGCCCAACTTAATTTATTCCCGTATTTTTTCTTGATCGGCCACAGCAAGCGTCTTGCCTTGTCCAGATTTGCATTATCAGGCCAAGAGTTTAATGGAGCAAACCTTTGATTTCCCGTTCCCGCACCACCGCGTCCGTCAGCCACGCGATAACTTCCTGCAGCGTGCCAGGACATACGAATCATCAATCCGCCATAGTGTCCCCAATCCGCTGGCCACCAGTCCTGACTGTCAGTCATCAAGTCAATTAAATCTTGTTTGAGTGCTTTGAAATCCAGTTTTTTGACTTCTTCCTGATAATCGAAATCTTCACCCATAGGGTTTGTTTTTGTATCGTGTTGATGCAAGATATCGAGATTCAGTGCATTAGGCCACCATTCCATATTTGATTGTTTTGATTCGGTTGCTGCTCCGTGCATGACCGGACATTTATTTTGAGACATTGGTTTTCTCCAGAATATGATTAAAATTTATGATAACTAGAATACTTATTACAGATATCAAACTGATGACTCACATTCTAGGAGCAAACATGTTATTTGTAAAATAGTATAATATTATTATATCATTCTATATTTTAAATTGATAGTGTTGTCTTCAACTATCGTATAAATGATATATTTATTAATTCAATTGTTTTGTTAGTAATAAATTTAATAATAAATAATAAAGGCTAAAAACTCTTTTCAAGATAATTATTCAAAGGGAACTGAACCTTTAAAGCACCAAGCTCTCTCGTTGATGTACTTTTTTTATGGGTTTTTAGAAGTTGAAATTTGAGGTTTTTTTATAGTTTTTATCATCTCCATGGATATACAAATAAGAGCCATTTTTTATGGTATCAATTATTTTCTTATGCATATCTATAGGCAATGCCGGGCAGCCCCAACTACGACCTAGTCTTCCATGTTTATCAATAAACTCCTCACTAACATACCAAGCTCCATGAATGACTATCGCTCTTTCTCTGGCATTATCATTAATATTTTTTTCAAGCCCATCCAGTTTCAATGAATACCCATGTTTACCAGTATATGTTTCTGCTGTCTTGTAAAAACCCAAGCTGCTTTTTTTTGAGTTCTTCACATTTGAAAAATCAATCGCTTTGTTTTCACCAGAGTTTCTGCCATGAGCCACTAACGATTCTGAGATAAGCTTTTTATTATTTAAGTCTATTATATATAAGCGATATTCAGTGGATGGTTTTGAGTAATCTATAATCGTCAAAATTGAATCATTAGTTTTATTCTTAATTAATTTGAATCCATTCAAAGCATATTCAAACACTTCAAAATCAATTTTGCTTTTTAACCCGATTGTTTTGTATTCTTTCAATACCTCTGAATCAGCACAAATAACTGAGCTCGTTGCTATTTGCAAAATTACAATGAAAAAAAGTTTTGTTTTCATCATTACTACGGAAGTGTCACCATGGCCATTTGCCTTTGATTATTTTCAGACCTCTTTTATCAATATTTAAATCTCTAATAGAAAAGTCCTGATTGTTTGCCACTTTTCTAACATAAGGTATGAACCACTCAACTTTATCCAGGAAAGCTTTATTAAAATAATTGTTATAGTGATTTAAAGCACCATTGGCATCTGTTTGCCAGGTACCGTCGTAATCTCCGCCGACTCGAAAAGGTTTTTCTAAATTATCAGGACAAAATACAAAACCTTCTGCTTTTCCATAAACCAATACTATAAAGCTAATTTCTTTTTGTTTTGCTTCTTTATACCATGTTGGAATTTGCTCAGTCACTTTTTGGCTTTTTCTTTTTCATTAAGTAAGATTGTCCCGAATCAACCAGATAATGCCCTCGCATCGTGGTTCTGCCAAGTAACATTCTGAATCCCATTGAGTCACGATTTGTTAAGGTAATCTCAGCTTTATGAGCTACGCCTCCGATTGTAATTGTTGATTGGATAACATAACGCATTTCGCTGTGACCACCTGAATCACGAACCTTTCTTTCATCGTGTAATGGCGCTTCGCACTCCACAACAGTCTCCACATCCCGTTGCTTAGGGTGAATTTTGAAGCGAACTATTTTTTTACCGTCTCTCTCTTCTAACCTCACATCAAAAGCATGCAATGCCGATGTTCTTGCTCCGGTATCAACTTTCGCTTTAATTTTATTAATTCCCAGCTCAGGAAGCGAAACCCATTCTCTCCATCCAAGTATATTACTCATGATTTGTGGACTCCTGATGGTGCGTAACTGGTGTGTCCGGTAATTCATGAACTGTTGGACGACGTTTTTTCCGAGTGCGCGCCGGAATCATTCCGCGCATGGACTCTAGCTTACCAAAGCAAAGAAGTTTATCTCCCGGTTCCATCACTCTGTCCGGTTTGGGGTTTGGAATGACTTTACTTCCTCTGTACAAAGTTAGCACATTGAGGTCTTTTTCAGATAAATCTATATCAGCAATTTTCTTGCCAACATACTCAGACCCTTCAGGAATATAAAGCTCATTCACTCCATAACCTTTACTGACAGTTAGTCGCTGGCGAATATCAATTTCAGGAAACTCAATTTGAGCAGCAATGTAATCAATAATCGC
>JAGRJO010000217.1 GCA_020442725.1 Lysobacterales bacterium | reverse complement strand
TACTTTTTAATGACTTATCCGAACAATGAGAACGATAACAAGACAAATACAAGCAACAATTCAGTACAGAGCGAAATACCTGTTCAACAAACGCAAGGAAATTCCACACAATTATTTATTCTTCGACACACCGAAAAACAAAGTATTGAGACCGAAGACCCCGAATTAAGCAGCGAAGGTGTTGAACGAGCCAAATACTGGAAAAAAGTACTGCAACACATCAATTTTGATGCCATTTACACAACAGACTTCATCCGCAATGTTCAAACAGCGAAACTCATTGCCGGAGATGAAAATGCCAAACTCGAAATTTATTACCCCATGTCTTTTGAGGTGGTTCGTTTTTTACAAAAAGTGAAAGGTCAGAAAATTCTAATCATTGGTCATAGCAACACTATTCCTGACATGGTGAATCGTCTGATTGGTGAGAACTCTTACCCACCAATGAGCCATAGAAACTACAATCAAATGTATATTGTAACCATTGACTCATCAGGCGAACCAAGCTCAATATTACTACATATCGAAAAGCCGTGAATATTCAAAACCGAATACACCTCCTTTTAGAAGTCATACTTTCTTATAAGGTTTCGTAGAACTTTTTAAATTAAACTAGACTAGACTAGTAAAAAACTTTTCTCCAAATCATTTTTTATTCACACTTTACAAACCTCTACTGAAATTACTCAAAAACCTTCAAATATATATATAAACTCTATAATCTTAAATCAGGATCACCAAGTATATTCCAGCCAAGTATCACATCTAAAGCATCAGGATGAGTTGCTGCATACATTCTTTTAGCATTTGTCACAGCATCTCCTAAAGTCATGCTATCATGCGTTAAATGTTTTAATACAAGCTGTGCCAGTCCTTGCTCATGTTCAGCTTTAGTCAGTGTACTAGCTCCAAGTACCGATGCTGCACCACCATTTTGATTGAGCATAAAGGCATGAGCGAGAGTATCCTCTGTCGGGGATACAAAATATGTATTCCAACAACCCCATTGAGTCACAAGTGTTGGCGACTCAGAGTTAAACAATGCATTTGCATCACCGGTACTGAATAGTCTTGAAAAACTCCAGTCTCTTGGTCCAGAGTGTCCTATAAAGCTTGTTAAAGCAATGCCTTGATTGATATTATTAGCTATCTTTGATTTAGCTAAGTCAACACCATCATCATCCACATAGGCTCTTTGGTCGGAGCCAATATTATTCTGCCATAATTCCGGTAACATGCTAATCAATAATTCGGCATCATCTTTAAAAGAATATCCTGTAGATGTATCAAGTTTGTCAGCTGCAAAAATAGCTGTATTGTTATAGGTTTTGCTATTGTACAGATTTATTTTGTCAATCAGATTATCAAGTTCTGATTCTGTTCTGACAGGAAATCGACCAATATTAAAATCCGGAATATTATCATCATCCACATCAGTAAACTTAGCATCTACAGGTGCATATCTAATGTACTCGTCTGTTTGAGCATAAAGAGTAGGAATAAAACTAATTGAACCCGAATTCAAGTAGTTTTTATAATCGTACGTATCTCCTCCGACTAGCAAAACATCTTTAACTAAAAATTCATTTCTTGCATATCTAATATATTGTTTAATACTATCTGCGGAGACATTCCAATCTCCAAATTGGGCATAAATCTGCTCGACATCAACTAAAAGCACCTCAACATTCAATTGTTTATCAGCGACAAATTGATTAAGCGATTCGCCGATAAAGTCTGGATGCGAAATGATTAAGTAATCAATATTTCTATCTTGTTTGATATCAGTCAGCATAACAGGAATCAAGTATTCAGGAGTCATTATCTCTGATTCTGATGTTACAAATACTTCTCCATTAGAATTATTTTCTAATGTAAACTTCAATAAACAATCCTGAGAGTTCAATTCAAGACAATTCGCTGAGGTTTCGCTTTGATACGATTCGACTGTACCATTTTCCATCACCACATAAACCCTGTAAGTTTCATTGTTAGCATTTGATAAATAATAAGTTTTTGTGCTTTCTTCAAATCCGTTTGAAAATATTAAGTCTCCAGCACCTATACTCTTGACCAACGTATCATAATGTAGTTTGCTATTTTTCAAAACAAATGCTCTTGGATAATTAACTTGCCATGAGTTAATATAAATTACATCAGCAGTTGTGTTGGTGTCATTAGGAACTGTAATTTTCAACTCATGAACCCCATCAAAAAGAGACGAAGTTTCCATTAAATACTGATTGCTGACATTTACCAATCCATCGAAACGGAAATCATCAATCACTGTTCCGTTCAATGTATAAATAACATGATGGTCCGGTGTCTGAGGATAATCAGTTCCACCCCAAATATTAACACTTAGTTCAACCTCACCGATATTAACCAGATTATCAATATTAAAATATATTGATTCATTAACTTCAGAACCTATTGCTAAAATTCGCTTGTCATACCAAGGGTCCTCAGTAGGAGAACCAAAATTGTAGGTTTTATTGTCACCATAGTACTCCCTATGCATGTAATACAATTCTGGCAATTGAGTGTCATTAGGCAGAGTCCGATTATCATTGATTCTTAAACCTTGTGATATTATCAAAGAGTATATACTGCCTTCTTGATAAAGGCTGTTTCCATTTTTTCCAACAAATTCGATAAAATCTCCTGGTTCAAATGTCGTTTGGTTATTTGAAAATATCTTAATAGGAACAGGAATTCCATTGTTAATTATCGACAATTTGGATTTTGATATGCCCGACAAGTTTATTCCCTGCGCAACCACATCATCATAAGTAACACGATAGACCCCATTCTCTTTTATATTCATATTCAATATTGACTGTGGTGTATCAATCGCTGCAAAAGACACATTGTTCAATAAAACTAGAATTGCCAGGAAAGAATTTCTTAAATTTAATATTTTCATTTCCATTCTCCCTCATTATTTTCTTGTTTTTGACTTTCAATATAACTATTTATTAATTCAGCTTTTCTCGAATTCCGTTGCTGCTTCTTATCGAGATGTTGTTGATTGATATGATACCAATTAATCTCTTGAGTTGAATAAAATCCTTCATATCCATAATTCTTATTAGTGATAAATGGACCATGAGTTTTTTTCTTACCCAGCACATCAATATCTGCTATTATCCATTCGTCTATATACCCACCATCATAAACGTATTGATACTCAATTAAATTTGTGCTGTATGAATTTACTGATGCTACCATCTTATTATTCACTCGATGCCATAAACCGTCAATTTTTGCATATAACTCAAAACCTAAGTTGCCGGTTTCTGTTAAAGTTGACCAAGTTAGAGTTGTTCTTCCGTTCACAGAGTTATAATATGCATTAAACTTAGCTAAAGTTATTGGAGTTGTCATTATCGGCATATAACCAAAATCGGCTGTTGTGTTTAACTCTCC
>JAGRJO010000216.1 GCA_020442725.1 Lysobacterales bacterium | reverse complement strand
ATCTCCGTCAAAGGTGATTCGAAACTCATAATCATATTTACTTTGATAGGCTCTTCTTTGGTAATCAATCAGCATCACCGGAGCAATTTTTTTTCTGTATCGGTCGTAGATGAATTGATTAAGAACATTATTGTTATCTTTTTTTATAATGTTTTCCGTTAATTTAAAGACATCATTAGCAATCTTTTCATCATGGGAAATTTCTGTTCGGTTCTTGTAAACAAAATTATTATACCGCCCTTTTAACTCAAGCATTATCGGTATGTTTTCATCATGTTGCACTGAGTATGTGCGAATACGAAACTTTTGTCTGTGCATCAGTCCGTCAGTTTTTTCATAATAAAAGCTGTAAACCGGATCATCAAAGTATAAACTTCTAACCAAGTATTTCTTATCTTCAAACCTTTCAACAAATGGATCCAATTGCATAAAATGACACAGCTCTGTCTCAACAGCATCTTTCAATTCATCCCTCAGAATATACTTAAACTCATAGCGAAGAAAGTTTTCCTTGATGGGTTTATTCGTACTATTTGCCATTATACCCTTTGCCTTCTGCTTTAATTAAATTTCTGTACTTCTGAAAAAACTCGCTATCAAAATCAAACTGGATGGTTTGCTCATTACCAACAGTGATTTTTTTATTCTTGATATCTTTTGCTATAAAATTCTGAGGAGTGTCAATTTCACAGTTATTGATGACAACTTTTGATTTCTTGCCTACGGTTGCATTTTCAGAGTTGTTTTGCATGACACAATTTTCGACATTAATAGTGCCACCACTAGAATAACGCCAGTTCTTATGATACGCATCAATGGCTTTTTTGTTGCCGATAAATGATGTGTTATAGATAAATGCCTTCGATGTATCCTTAGACTGCATACCAATTTCGCTGTTTTCTATATAGTTGTTAATCGCCAGTAAATTACTACCTTCGCCAATTGAAATTCCCTTATCACCAGAATTATAAAATTTTGTATTTAACACAACAGCATCAGAAGTCATCAAATCAATAGAGTCATTCCCTGAACCAACAAATTCACAATTGTCGAGAACTGCTGAAGAAATATCAATATCAACAGCATCGGATAATGAACGGACAAATTTGCTGTTTCTAAATATGATGTCAGAGTAGATAACATGAACCATGTCATCAGTTAACTTGCTGTCATAAAACTCCGAGTCTTCAACTAAGATTCGATCCGCATCATGAACTGAAAACATAGCAGTGTATTCGTGTAAACTACCCTTATCTCCGCTGCCATTCTTGAATATGACATGTTTAAAAACAGACTCATCGGCTCTTTCCCCTTTCAAGGCAAAAGCTCCCCACGGCTTTGAAGAGTCCTTGGCATCAAATACAATCGGGTTCTCTGCTGTGCCTATCGCTGTAACTTTTCCTAAAACTCTTAAACTGGCAGCTTCATCAAAAACCAACTGCGTTCCCGGCTCAATAACCACATCGTCTTTGATTTCTGTAAATCCGCTAAAGTGTTTTTCGCCAGTCCAGGTTTGTTGATTAAAAGCGGTATTATTGATGATATTTTTACTTGACGGTCTAAAACTGATAGAGCCGATATTTTCAACCTTTTCAACCTGAATCGTTTGTTTATCCAAATTTAGAAATGTAAGTTCAACCGAATCAATATATTTTGTGTTAACTCCTTCAAAAATAAAATCATAAGTTGCTTCTGTAAAAATAGTTTTAATTCCTAAAAAAGCATCATCCTTTTCAGTTCTCGGTAACAAATCTATATTTATATTCAATTGGTTATTTTCATATTTCGTTTGGTTCGCCAGATTAACTGTATGCAGGAGATTGCCTTTTTTATATTCAACATGTACACTTTGAGGCCGCTCATTAATTGATTCGTTAAACCGGAACCGGATATTTGTAATTAATTTGCTTCCTCCAACAAGCAATCTGACTGTATATAAATCATCTGGTAGAGAATATTTATAATCTGATATGCTCACTTTGCCGAGAAAATAAGCTTCTACCTCATCTAGTTTTTGGATGATTTTCGAATTGAATTTCGCGAGATATTTTTTTGATCTCTCTAATTTATCACTGTAAAGAGAAATTGAGCTATCGTTTCTTCGTATCTGTTCTTCAGAATTTGCTGTTTCTATTTTCAAGGACTCTAAAAAACTCTCTTTCTCAGAAGAATAAAATCTCTCAAGTACCCGATATTTTTCCGCTATGAATTGATAGTTTTCAAATAATTTTATTAACAAATCCGATGACATAATATTCAAGTGGACTTTATCAATTGGTTGATTATTCCAACCTGTTGAATCCCATACGATAGGAAACATTTTTTCAAAATATCCATCATAATAAAGAATCCAGTTGTGAGTTTGATCATGATGATAAGATGATGCCAAATCAATAAAGGCGGAAAATGCTGCAAAACTCTTTAAATCCATAGTTTTGTAGTCACCCATCGAAAGGTTTTGGAGCATTGTTTGCAGTGGTTTTTTATTATCAGAATCAAAATGATTGTTATAAGATGCCTTATCCCAAATACCCGGATTATTAAATAACCTGACATCAACGCCAAAGTATTTACTTTGTCCGATATTATCGCCTTTGTAGATGTCGTTTGGCATACGACGGTTTTTTCGAAGAAAGCTTTCATCAATTTGCTCTACCATCAACTTGCTTCTTCTTTCTTTACCATTAACAGCAAAGCTGACTAACTTACTTTCTGGCGCCAGAAGATCTAATGATTTTGCTAGAGCATAGGACATATGGTTTGATAATAAATCCAATGATTTTGGTATAACAAAATTAAATTTATTGATACCGTTGTGAACACTTTTTTTCGAGGTTTTAAATCGCCATGATTTATCAGCAAGACCCCAGTGATAAATATGATCGCCTCTAAGCCTGGTTTTTCCTTTAAGTACAACATTATCCATTATCAAATAGGTATCGTCTTTATCATCAAAACCTGATTTTGGTAAATCTGAAAATAAAGCATGTAAATCTTTTTGATTGATTAATAACTGTACGTCTGCTTTTTCGCTGAGATTAAAAACACTTTTTATTCGACGAATGGCATCATCAAACTCAGCATTACCAACTCTAAAAAACCTACTTGTTTTATCCATTGTAACTTCAAATTTATCAAGCTCATGATATGTTTTGAAAGTTTTTTTAAGCCAATATATACCAAAAATATTTACCGGCAGTGTCAAAGTCAAACTGAATATCAGTATTATCTTTAGCCGACCCATATTATTCTCCTAATTCCATATATACATTAACACTTTTTATCGAGGTTAAAGTATTAAGCTTAAAAATAATATGGGGGTCGTTTCCAGTTACGTTTATCGTACTTTCTTCCTGGAGATAATTCAAATTATTTGCGGCAACGTATTTGTCTGTTTCAATAACTACATCATCCAATTCAATTTTGAAGTTTGTGAATTTAAGCCCGCTAACAGCCGGAAAATCC
>JAGRJO010000215.1 GCA_020442725.1 Lysobacterales bacterium | reverse complement strand
CAACTGAGTTATTGATTTCAGTTTCACTTGGTTCGCTCAAAGCAAATGGATTTTCAAAAGGATCATAACCCTCTGCCAACCCTGTAGGCATTGAATAATCCCACATGCTTAGTTTTTCGATACTGGATAAAACTCTTGGGTCTGCTAAGAACTGTTGGATTCCCGGCCATGCATCATTGCTGCTTGCATTATTAAACGCATTTAAAATATGTGGAACAATTAACTCAGCATCCATGGACTGATTATTCGCTTGCCACATTTTCATATCAAACGAATCAACTTTTCCACCATCGGCCATAGCATTTTCCATCAAACGATCCAAACGGCCCATACGATAGGTTGAATAACCGCCTTGAGAGATGTAATACAAACCACCACCCGGACGCAGTTGGTGCAGAACATTGTTATCTAGTGAAACCCCGATTGGATCATTGTTTGCATTACCAAACCAACCTCTTTCTGGGTTTTCCCAATGAGGCATTTCCGCTTCAGGAATAATTTCATATTTTGATGCTTGATTCGGTTGCGGGTTATCAACAGCCAACCACTCATTCAAATGATTTCCTGATCCATCACGGATAAACATTGGCGGAGCTCCATCAGGAGCCATTAGCGTTTGTAAATCTTCGCGAATTGGTACTTCTGCACCGGTATAATAGGCAATATTTCCATAAATATCCGCTACACCAAAGTTCTGCGAACCAACATCAAATTTAGTTGTGGCATCACGGAACTCATGAATATCACGAGCTCTTGCCATGTCTAAAAAGGCTTCCAGTTCATGAGTTGCCTCAAATCCGGTAAACTGCATGGAAACTGCACGATTATTCTCTGAATCAATACTCAAAATCGGACCATTGCTTCTTCTTGGAACTACAAATGTGATTCCACCGGCGTCATAACCAATATGTTGGTCTTCAACATTATCCATCACACCATCTCCAATTTGGTTGGCATAATAGACTTGGAAAATCCACTCAATAGGTTCTTCCTGACCTTGATAAACAGTATGAGTCGGCAAGCCGAAAATATTAGTTTTAATATCTTCAAAGTAAAAATCGGTTTCATCAACCGGGTGAACCGTACTTCCCCAACACAAATACTGGTTACAACCTTGTGCAATCGCAGGAGCACCTGGGAAACCAACACCGGCAGCATTAAACTCACCTTCAGCATATAAATGAATCGGGTAAAAAACAGACGGATAATTGAGGCTTAAGTGCGGATCATTGGCAACCAAAGGATAACCGCTTTCAGTGTTAGAACCAGAAACCGCCCAGACATTCGAGCCTTTATCAAAGGTGCCATCATTTTTCAGTTTTTTCAAATGATTGTCGTTCGTCCAGGTGTTGAAAATCTGCTTCGCCAGATTGATGTCAGTTTCAGAATACTGTGTGAAATTTTTCGTATCCATCTTTTTGTTACCTGACAAAATCGCTCCGCCAATAGATTCTAAAAATCCCGGAACAGTCACACGGTCATCCGGTGGTGCTGAACGATACAAATCTTCCATAAACAAAGCCGTACCATCAAAACCGGCTAATGCTCCAACCTGTTGGAATGTTCCCAAAGCAATGGTCCAGTCCACCTCTTCTAAATCATTTGATAAATCAAACGCTAGTAATTTAACAATTGCCAAAGAATCTAACGGTGACCAGCGTTCGACAGATGTGAGTTCCAGACCTGCGTATTCAATTGGTAATGGATTTTCAGCTAACCATGCATTCACACCATTAGCGTAAGAACGAAGTATCACCTTCATCTCATCAGATGCTTCCATATAACTTCTGATAGCAGCTCTGGAAAAACCAATTGTTCTTAACTGAATGTCTGCTGATAAACCTGCTGAACCGACTAGTTCAGCCACCGTACCATTTGCCAGTCTTCTGGTATAGTCCATCTGAAACAATCTGTCTTTTGCATGCTGATAGCCATTCATAAAAGCCATATCAGCCAAAGATGATGTTTTTATGGTAGGAATTGATGTCTCTGGATACATCACCTCAGCCGGGTTCATCAAACCATTGAGTGGTACTGCATCTCCTGCCAGAACACCGCTTGAAAACGAAAGTCCCATAGCACTGATTAAAATTCCTCTTTGAATCAGATTTGCAGGGCGAAATCTTTTTATTTTATTATTCATTAAATTGTCCCCTAAATTGGATTTAAAAAATATTGACATTTCATAAAGTGAAAATCCCTATGATTCTAACATATTTTCTCTGGACATTGGGGCTATTTTGTTGAGATTAAGCTTTACAAAAGGCGAGTTTATTCTACTTACAAAAAAACACCGAGTTGATTTCACAAATCGGTGTTTTGAGAAGTTTAGCTTAAAAAGAGACTTATTCTACTTTTTTGAATTTGTAGTAGTTGGTATTCAGATATTCAACAACGTTTTCTTCATCTTCTTCAAACCAACCCAGTTCGGTCATCATCACGCAACGATGAACTTGCTTTTTCAAGGCTTCCAAATCATTCACTTTACGTTCTTCTGCCGGACGTGTGAATACAGAACTATCATGACAGGCGACACAATCATTCTGATAGAGAGATTCTCCTTCTTCAATGTCAGCGGCATTGACTGAAACCGACAATGAAACCATCAATAAACTGCTTAAAGCAATATTTTTCTTTAAATTCATAGCGTTGCCCTCGTTATTAACAAATTGTTGAAAATATATTAAACCACAAATTCGATAAAATCAAAGAAATTAGATAAAAAACTCTTGCAATAGTTTTAGTGTTATACTAAAGTAGAACACCGTAATACACACAAAGTGAAAACTATGAAAACACAAGCGAATCAAATATTAACTGTTGTCGGTTTCTTCAGCCTTTCGATTTTATCGACTTTGGGAGTTTGTTGGGGAGTGACGGATTTGGCTTACGGAAGTTCAAAAACTGAAATTCAGGAAAAACACATTTTGAATATTGAAGTCAAAACTGAGGATTCCATTGGTATTGGCAAATCCATTCGTTTATTAATTCCTAAAACTTTATTGAAAGGATAAACTCAATGAGCTTTCAGTGGAATGACAAGGAACCAATCTATCTGCAATTGCGAGATCAAATCCGCAATATGATTTTGATTGGTGACTTAAAAGAAAACGAAGCTTTGCCATCGGTGCGACAGGTTGCTGCTGACTACCAACTCAATCCAATCACTGTGTCGAAAGCATGGCAGCATTTAGTTGATGAAGGGCTGGTTGAAAAAAAACGCGGACTTGGGATGTTCGTTATCGAGAATGCCAGAGAACAACTCATGAAATCGGATCAGGAACACTTTCTTAAAGTGGAATGGCCACAAATCGAATTACGAATAAAAAATCTTGGAATAAATATCAACACACTTATTTCATCTTTAAAAGAAGTTGCAGGGGAAAATAAATGACAATTGCATCACAAGACATTGTCAATGCAGTCGGTTTATCAAAAAACTATGGTAAATTCAAAGCACTGGACAATGTAAA
>JAGRJO010000214.1 GCA_020442725.1 Lysobacterales bacterium | reverse complement strand
AAGGGTCCTGGTTCTGAGGGAGCAAGTGATAAAAATGATTTTTTTTGGAAGGAAGTTTTTGATTTATTTAACCTTGTTTCGCCAACAGCTAATACCACAACGACTGTAAGACAGCATATTATTAAACCTTATTATAATGCCGGGTTTATTTGGGCTCATAAACTACCCGGTTTTTTTCAACAATGGAAAAAAGACTTTCAAGTTTTATTTAATTCTAACTTAAGGCCTTATGGATATTCTTCGCGTGAAAACACGGACTTCAGGTGTCTGGATCAAGTCGCTTTAGCTGTTACGGCTCAAAGGTATAAAGAGCATGTCGAAATCCTCCCCCAAACTTACAATTATCCGATTCCTTTTCGTCCGATTATGCGAGATCGTCCAGGACATCCAAAATTTGATGAGTTGGTTCATGTGCATTATCATAAATGGTTTCAGCATCCCGGATTTCTGGATTATGTGACGACCGAAGAGGAAAAGAAAACGGAACAGTATTTATGGCTAAAAGAACATTTGCCACTGTTGCCAACGATTGATGGTCCTTTTAAGTGTTGATTTTCATAGGTATGAGATTATAAATCTCTGACTAAGCGAATACCAACATAGGTGTAACCGGTTTCATCTTTAAGTTTATCAGAGAATGTAGGACCGTTACTTTGTTCTCCGTTATACCATGAACTTCCCATAGCTACTGGAGATTGGCAGGAGTCCTCTTTGCAGCGTGTCCACTCACTGACATTACCTTGCATATCATAAACACCTTGGCTGTTTTTTGAAAATGTGGCGACCGGTGCTGTATATACAAAAGAATCGCTACAGTCGTAATTCTTTTCTTTATTTCTAACATCTGCCGCTTCAGAACCAGCTAGATTTGCTGACTGACAAGGTGAAAACTTATTTTGTTTATTCATTGCGACAAAACTCCACTCTTGTTCTGTCGGCAAACGATATCTGTTTCCGGTTTGTTCTGCAAGCCATTGTGAGTAGGCAAGAGCATCTTCGTAAGAAACACAAACCACCGGGTCGTTTGGAGTTTGTTCAAATGCCGGCGACTTCCATGAATAATTACTGAAAAAACTCCCAAGCGTCCCGCCTTTATGACGACATTTGCTCTCCTCTCTCGAAGTGGCCTCTACGAACTCTTTATATTGCTGAACCGTAATTTCTTTGGTAGTCATTGCCAGATTATCTTTTATCAAAATCGTTTCTATTCTTTTGCTGTCCAACAATTTATCGCCCACTTGTGGTTGATTTTTAAATAATAACACCTTTTGAAGAGTTTTCGAATAACTGTTATCTGAGTCAATGATGCTAAAAAATTCCATTAAGTCATTAATCTGTTCAGTGCTAATTTCATCCGAGGACAAATCAAGTTTTTTTGCCGTGCTTATAAGAGATTGCTTTTCAACGTCATAACCAGAATTGATGTATTCTGTTTTCTCGTTGAAAGCGTTAAACGATTTCAAGTGCGTAACAGCATTGTTAAATTCATTTCTTAACAATGCTCCATTGATAAGCAGAAAATAACGATTCCCTATTTCATGGAGTTCTTCTAAAGCGGCCTGATGGCTTTGTTCAACAGATAAAATCGTCAACAGTTGATCCATTGCATTATCATCTGCCGGCTTGGTTAACTGGTAACTTTCGATATTTCTGCGAGCAGACTCCAGTAGCGCTTCAATATTGATGGCTTGCCCGGAATCTCTTGATGATTGTGAATCATTAATGTCTTCACTTTGTTCGTCTTGTACTTGTAGCGCAATTTGTTGTTTGATTTCATCGACGGATAATTGTGAAGATATGTCGGTATTATCAAAATCGGTCTGACTGAGACTATCTTTATCAGCAGTTTTATCCTCAACAGATGAAAATAACTCCTCTTGCTTTGCTTCACTCTTTGCAATCGGAGTTATATTTTCCTCATTTTGCTGTGGAGCGGTGTTTTCATCAATACTGCTTGCTAAGTTTTCTTCAATAGCTTTGTTGTTTTGAAGTGCATCTTTAGCAGTAGAGTCTATCTGAGAAGTATCAATATTTGTCGATGGAATATTATCAGTTTTTGTATCGGATAGAGTGCTCTCTACAGGCTTTTGCTCAATCGGTTTTTGTTGGATTGTTTTGAAATTTGTTTCAAGTGATTTTTGCTCTTCCGGGTTTGGCGTTGTGTTTCTGCTCAGTACAAAAATCAAAACCAGCAACAATAACACGAGTGCCGAAACGCCGGGAATAAACCATCGACTTTTTCTAATTTTCAGGTCTTTCCAAAAGTTTTTAATTGTGTCATTGGTTCTCTGAATGGAGTTGATTGGGACTCTGTCTAAAGCTATTTTAAGTTCCACCATTGACTGAAAGCGATCTTCTGGGTTTTTTGCCAAACACTTATCAATGACTTTTTGCCAATGGCGCATTTTTGGTGGCAAAGGATCAGGAGGAGTGCTCACATGATTAACTAAAATTGAAATACTCTCATCTCCATCAAAAGGTACTTTTCCAGTCAATCTCTCGTAAATAACGATTCCCAATGAGTAGATATCTGTTCTTAAATCTACTTTGAATGACCTTGCCTGCTCGGGGCTCATGTATTGAGCCGAACCAACAATCTGGTGTTCTTTGGTCATTCTTCCGCCATCTTGAGAGATAGCAATACCAAAATCAGCAATACGAATACTGCCAAATTTATCGAATAACAAATTTTCAGGTTTAATATCCCGATGAACCACACCATGATCATGGGCGAAAGACAAACCATCACAAACAGATTTTAAAAGTTCAATAAACTGCTTTTCGTCTTCAATCAAGTAGGTTGATAAGTCCCCATGATTGAGATATGGCATGGTAAAAAAGACTTCACCGGTTGATGTTTGGCCAATATTGTAAATATTGATAATGTTGGGATGATCTAAATGCGCAATGATTTTGGCTTCATGTTTGAACCTTTGGACATCTAAATCATTATCAGCAACCTCCAATCTCATAACTTTGACGGCAACCTCTCTTTTGAGAGAAATTTGCTCGGCTAAGTAAACCACAGACATGCCTCCCTCTCCAATCTTGCTGATTAAACGCAAGCCCGGAATCTTGAAATTGATGTCATTAATGGTTTTCAACATGTTTTAGATTGGTTGAACAGTCTTTAATTTTGCGAATATTGTAGTTTAATTCAAATTATGTTTTTTTTCCAATATTCCGTTTTTTAGCTCCTTATTGTTTCATGCTATGCTGAGTTTTTGGGTTTTTTTCATAATTTTAATTATGAATGACACAAATTAACCTAAAATAAGTCTATTAAGTTGATTTAATACTGCGCATAACCTCGATGGATATTACAAATTTACGTAAAAACTACTGCAAGTATGGACTAAGCAGAAGTGATTTAGAAAAAACACCTTTGAAACAGTTCGACAAATGGTTTGTTCAAGCAAAAGAGGCTGGTGTGAATGAGCCTAACGCTATGTCTATTTCAACCGTTTCAGCTGAGGGTTTT
>JAGRJO010000213.1 GCA_020442725.1 Lysobacterales bacterium | reverse complement strand
ACTCTTTCATCATGGTTAGCCGGAGTCTTTTTTTATGCCCAAATATTTAGTGATTTCGCAGGTTACTCGCTTTGTGCAATTGGAACGGCATTAATGTTAGGCTTTGTAATTCCATTGAACTTTAGAGCTCCATTTGCAGCTCATGGTTTTTCAGATTTTTGGAGGCGGTGGCATATTTCTCTCTCATCATGGTTAAGAGATTATCTCTACATCCCACTTGGAGGAAATAGAAAAGGAAAAATCCTCACTTTTAGAAACTTAATGATAACTTTGCTTCTTGGCGGCTTATGGCATGGGGCAGCTTGGACATTTGTAATCTGGGGAGCGATTCATGGTTTTTATTTAATTGCAGAGCGATGGATTCGTAGCATCCCTATGTCTGGAAAAATTACTGATAATCATTTTTTTAAGCTAATTATCAGTTTCATGACTTTTATCTTGGTAATGATTGCATTTGTGGTTTTCAGAGCAGAAAACATAAATCAAGCCAATTCTATTATTCTAAGTATGTTCAAACCGACCAATGGAGAATCTATCATTCAGTGGACTCTTTGGACACAAGTTGTAACATATACTTTTGTTACTATGTTTATTTTGCAATATACATTTAGAAACCGATCTATTCTTGACTTAATTGTTTCTCTGCCGGTTACTATAAGAGCAATATATTTATCGCTTTGTATAATTCTAATTTCTATTTCATCCGGAAACTCGGATGCCTTTATATATTTCCAGTTTTAATATGAATAAAAATGACTCAGTTTGGATAAAAACCTGGATAATTACAATCCTATTAGTCATTGGATTATTGGGAGGATACGAGTATTTTCTAAAACAAAGAGGATTTAATGCATCTATAGAAAGCAATAACGACTTATGGTCATGGTATAGATCGAGTATCACTAGCAAGCAAAATGAATTAGTTATAGTAGGAGCGTCCAGAAGCCAGCTTGGAATAAATATTCCTTACCTCAAACAAAAACTAAGAAATTATCACATCACACAGCTTAGCATCAATGGACATTATCCTATGGCTACTTTGAAGTCTTTAGCCGAGGATCAAAACTTTAGAGGAATTATAGTTGCTTCAATTAATGCTCAAGCAATGGAAGATAGATATCTTGATATGCAGGAAGAACAAAACCTGTATTATGAGAAAGAATCAACGCTTTATAAGTCTTTTGATGCCTTTTTAACAGCTACTTTAAAAGCTAATATCCGGTTTCTTCATCCAACATTAAGACTGGAAGATATCATCAATTATTACGATAAGAATCATGCCTTTCCAAAAGCATTTTATATTTCAACCCATTTGGATCAATCATCATCAGGAAATTATGATTTAGTCAATAAAAAGAATCTTTATAATCACTTCGTCAAACAAAAAGAAAAAAACTATAGAGATGAACCACCTACCGAGCCAGATAAATGGAAAAGGAATGTCGATTTATTAATTAATTATTCAAAGACAATCGAAAACAGGGGTGGCAAAGTCATACTGGTTAGATTTCCATCATTTGAGGAGCACTGGAACCTTGATGAAAAATTTTATCCCAGAGAAAAATACTGGAAACTGATCGAAGATAGCCCGAACTTACACGCTGTACATTTCAATGATGTTACTGGTTTAGGAATATTTAACTCTCCAGACAGTTCACATATAGATCAAAAAGATACTGTTGAATTCACGGAAGTTTTATTTAATTATTTGATTATGAGTAATTATTTAAATTTAAGGAACTAGACTAATAAAGTTCTTTGAAATTATCGATTATGAATATTTTCGATTTTCATATAAAACCACTGTTCAATTAGTTTGGGAATGAATGGCCCATTATTAATAAGTTAATCCTTTAACTGCTTTGGCTAATCCGAAATTATAAAAAAGGAGACCGAAGCCTCCTTTTTTATAAGATATGATATTTATTTAGTATTAATTCTTGATGAATTTTTTTCCAAATATACCTAGTGTTAATATCAAAGCTAACAATCCATAAAAACCAAGAGTTGGTATAACTGGTGGAGGTGGTGGTGGAGCACATGATGTTTGTGATGCACCTACAAACTCACCTAACGGATTATCTACATTCAAGGCAGTGATAGAACCATTTGTTTGATTTACTCTAGCATATGTATTTGTGCCACCACCGGTGTAAATATAAGCGTAAAGTTCTCCCGCCTCACGGTCATAAGTCATACCTTGAGCAAAGTTAGCTGTTAAACCATGAGCTCCCAATAAAGTTGCAGACCCATCAGATGTATTCAGTGTATAGAAGCTATCACTAACAATGTCATGAGCATAAACAGTTCCATCACAACTTGCAGAAATATCTATAACTCCAGCAGCAGTAGATTGTGTTCCAATTACTGTAAGTGCCCCTGTAGATCTATCGCAACTATACAATGTAGATTCCGATATGTTTGTTGAGCTTGCATAGCAATTTCCATTTCCATCGAAAGCTAATCCTGAAATATTATGTCCTGCAACAGGATTTGTTGCTCCAATTACAGTCGCAGTTCCATCAACCGGATTCAAGGTAACCATATTACCTGTGCTAGAATCGACTGCATATAAAGTCGTTCCTGTTTCTTCATACTCCATAGCATAATATGTCTCAGCCAATGCAGGATTACCAACTGTTTGATTTGATAAATCCCCCATCTGATGTGTTCCAAAGGAATCATTGTTTCTCATCTCAAAGAAATTAGCAATATCAGTCACAGCATCTTTTGCTCCTGGTGCATTCATTTGTTTTGCTGTAGGAACAAAGCCTGTACACTCCAGAGGCTCAGCTAAAGCAGACTGATCTCTATATAAAGCTTCGCAATCGACTTCAGCTTGTAAAGCAAAAGGAATTGATAAAGCCAATAAAATAATTAAATTTTTCATTATTAACACCCAATTTTTATTGAACACATATTCTATTCTTAAAAATTTAATTAATCAATATCCTAGCAATAATTATAGTTCACTTTGAATTGTTTGCCTTTACATGCAATTTTAGATAAACATGATTCATTTAAATTAGATTGAAAAAAATATGTGTATCTTTGATTAATTTAATTCTCAAAAATTTCTTCAATTGATAGTTGAAATAGAGTTGATATCCTGAAAGCCAAAGGCAAACTGGGATCAAATCTGCCTTTCTCAATTGCGATAATTGACTGCCTGGAGACTTGGAGTTTTTCTGCCAAATCTTGTTGTGACCAACCATTCTCCTGCCTTAGTTCCTTTATTCTGTTTTTCATGAGAGGTATTTTTTCTTAACAAAAAGCAGACTTAATCCCAGCATCGAAATCATATATGGAAAAACAAATATTAAAGAAACTCTCGGTACATAACCCAGCAATTGTAACATCCCAAGGCCAAGGCTACTTATTGCAGTCAATGAGAGCGTCCAGATAAAGGATTCAGCGATAACTTTCTGCCAGAACTCGTCCATTTCTCTATAGTTTTTTGCAAGTGCGTTAACTGCAAGTATAAACGGAATGAT
>JAGRJO010000212.1 GCA_020442725.1 Lysobacterales bacterium | reverse complement strand
CAAGATAACTGTTCTTGATAAAGGTAAAAACCTGCTTACAGGAACAGTTGAGGAAGTTAAAAACTCCAAAATCAAACGCGTACAGGATTTATTGGAACGTCGAGCCAGACACGAAACGGTTGACCCGGAAGAATATTTAAAACGATTAACACAGGAAAATTACACAATCTCATGAAAAGAGTTTACAACAACTATTTACTTGTAGGAATTTTCACCATACTCATTGGCGGGACTGCCATTTTATTATTGTTGAAAATGAGTGGCAGAAATGAAGCAACTGAAAGTTATTACAGTTATTTCAAAAATGTTACCGGGTTGAGTTATGGAAACCCTGTTTACTATGAAGGCTATCGTGTTGGCCAGGTTGAATCGATTACTCCTGAGTTTCAAAATGGTAATTTAAAATTCAAAACCCGATACTCTGTGATTCAAGGATGGAAAATTCCACAAGATAGTGTAACAAAAATTGAATCCAGCGGATTATTATCGGATATGTCTCTGGCTATTTATGCCGGAAAATCAAATCAATATTTTGCACCGGAAAGTGAAATCAAAGGAGAAGCTGCCGAAGATATTATGGCAACCGTTTCAAATCTGGCTAGTGATTTTGAAAGATTAAACGACGAAAAAATCACTCCTTTACTCGACCTGGTCTATGAAAGAACTGACAAACTAACCAAATCATTAGAAACCCAAATCCCCGAAGTTCTGGGCTCTATTGATAATCTGGTCAAAGACATCAACAAATTGGTAAATACTGCAGAAACATTACTTGATGAAGACAATGTTGAAAAAATTGATAGCATGATTGCCAATCTCAACCAACTCTCCGAAGAAGTCAAATCGTTAGGAAGCTGGCTGGAAACCAGTGTTGATAAAGTCAATCAGTTACTCGAATCCGGTGATAAAATGGTTAATAATAGTGACAATAAAGTGGCACAAATTCTGGATGTAGCACATAAAATGGTTCAGTCATTTGCGGTAAAAGCCGATACCATTTCCAACGAAATTGAAAGCGCCAGCATGAACCTGAATGAAGCCACGGAAATTATCAGACGCAATCCTTCTCAGTTGATTTTTGAAAAGAAATCTAAAATAGCGGATGAAGACTTATGAAAAAACTGAGCATCATCACCCTGATTTTTCTCCTTTCTGCTTGCTCATCTTCAGGCAAAAAGAGCATCGATAAACTATACTTTCGTTTTCCTGAAGCAACAAAAAATTCAATTGATAAAAAAATTGAAATCAAGCGACCTCAAGCAATGGGCATAATAGGCAATCGTCCGATGGTGGTTCTAACTAAAGAAGGCGGCTTAATGCAAATGCAACACCACTTCTGGTTAGACTCGCCAAAAGTATTACTGCAAAATTATCTTGAAGACACCTTGGGTAAAGAGGATGAAACCAACTACGTTTTATCTTCCACCATCCTCAATCTTGAAAAGGATAATAACTCAGCCGTTGTGGCGATTAAGTTTTTACTGGCTGATAAAAGTGGAAACACAATACTCAATAAAACTTATAAGCAACAAACCGAAATCAATGGTGAGTCTATTTCTGATTTTGCTCATACAGCTCAACGACTCATTAATGAAATCGTTGCTCAATTAGTTGATGAAATTCAGTGATGAATTTAACGCAACAACTTTGTGACGAGCTGGGCTTAACATACTGGCAAATGAAATCTGATGACGATGTCAAAAGTGAGATCTATCAACTCAATTATGAGGAAAAAGAACTACTGGGAAAGATTCTTTTGGCCAAAGGAATTACGCTTACTGATGAAATATTTACGGTCCAAGATAAAGGTATCGTAGAAGTCAAACTCTCAGAATATACATTAATATTTGATAACGCCGAAAAGCCAAATCAAGGAAATATCATCTACTTATCAAAACTTTCTGCCATGCTTGAATCTCAACACGAAAAAAAACTCACTTGGTATAAATTAAAGCAAATCTGAACTAAAGACCCACGACTTAATTTCCACAATTATCATAGTGGAGGTTTTAAATGCATTAATTTTATAAACTGCAACCTGAAATTGTAGTTTGATTCATTATGAAAAAATTAGCCCCTTACCTGAGCTCAGGCGATAAAGTTATTCTTTTTGATGGAGTTTGTAATCTCTGCAATGGCTGGGCAAAGTTTATTATCAAACAGGATAACAAGGCTGTTTTTAAACTGGCATCTGTTCAATCAAAACAAGGAAAAGCTATTCTTGAGTTTTATAATTTACCAACAGAGACATTTGAAACGATGCTCGTCGTCGAAGAGTCTTTCGTCTTTTATAAAAGCGATGCATTCTTTCGAGTGATAAAAAGGTTGCCGTATAGATTCCGGTTTTTAATGATTTTTTCAGTAATTCCGCGCCCGATTCGTGACTGGTTGTATGACAGGGTTGCCTCGAATCGTTACAAGCTGTTTGGTAAAAAGACTGAATGTGACTTACCAAGCACTGAGCAGTTAAATCGCTTTTTGAAATAAGATTACACGAGAATTTGAATGAGCAAAGGCTGGTTAGAAATTACTCTATGATTTTATAGTCATCCATTGTTTGAGAAATGCACATATCCTTTCTGATAAATTTGTATCTCTTTGTTGCCAGAGTAAACGCGAACTCCGCCGCTACAGCAAATCTGTCCAATAATCGTGCAATTATCTGGTAACTTGGTTAAATCTGAAGGATTAAAAGTGAAACATAGTTGATAATCATCACCTCCTGATAAAACATAGTGTGACCATTGTGGTGATTTCTTGACCAATGAATTTACAGGAATTTGTTCCAGAGAGATTTTCGCACCTTTTTGGCTTTGATGACAAATGTGCCCCAAATCTGCAAGCAAACCATCGGAAATATCAATACAAGATGTAGCGAATTCTCTGATTTGTTGAGAAATTTCTAACTGTGGTTCGGGTGTGAATAATGCTTTTGTTAGTTCGGATTCAGGATGATCTAAAGCAAATGCAGCGCTTCCTAGTTGTCCGGTGACTGCAATCAGATTTTTTGTTTGGGCTGAGTAGCGTGTCAGAAGCAGGTCGGTTTCAACTTCTCCAAATGCAGTGATTGTAATTGAAAGCGGGCCTTGAGTGGTATCACCACCAACTAAATTGACTTTATGATTGTTTGCTAATTTTAAGAGACCTTTGACAAACTCCTTAATCCATGGCATTTCTATTTTTGGAAGTGTTAAATTCAAGGTGAACCATTTTGGAGTTGCTCCCATGGCAGCCAAATCACTGAGGTTTACAGCCAAAGATTTATGACCGAGTTGTTGTGGAGAAATCTTGTTGTCAAAGTGAACTCCATCGACCAATGTATCCGTTGAAACGACAAGTTGTTTATTTGGATTCAATGATAATACCGCTGCATCATCATTTATTCCTAGGATGACACTTTTATCATATTTTGTTTTGGATTTGATAAAGGCGATTAAGTCAAATTCCATTATTCACTTTTTTGCCAGACATAAATTCGCATTGGCGGAAGATTTTTAATCTCAAGATAGCTGCTAGGTTCACCA
>JAGRJO010000211.1:2053-3557 GCA_020442725.1 Lysobacterales bacterium | reverse complement strand
GCCACTCTGCAAAAGATTGTATGATAAACGACAACAACACTCCCATAACGATGCCCAATAAAGCACCAACAGCAGCAATGGTTGTGCTTTCAATCAAGAATTGATTTTTAATATCAACTTTGGTTGCGCCAACCGCTCTCATAAGCCCGATTTCTTTGGTTCTTTCAAGAATGGTCGCCAACATAATATTCATGATTCCGATTCCACCCACCAATAACGAAATTCCCGCAATACTGGACATTACAATGGTGAATATTTGTTGTGTCTTATTTTGTTGATTTAGAAGAGAAGCTGGTACGATAATCTCAAAATCTTCAACATTTCCATGTCTTCTTTTTAGCAATTTATCAATTGCCAATGCTGCTACTTGCGGTTCAATGGTTGTGTCTATAGTGACTCTAATACTATCAATTTGGCTTTCAAGATTAGGTATTTTCAAGCGTTTCTGAGCTGTTGCCAAAGGTAGAAAGATTCTGTTATGTTCAGCCCCTAATTTGATGCCTTGAATTTCCTTTTTACTGAGTTCTTGCTGTTGCAAAACTCCAACGACTTTAACCCACAAATGGTTGATTTTAATTAATTCACCAATCGGGTTTTTATCGGCAAATAAACTCTTAGCCACTTCAGAACCAATCACAGCCACCTGTTTACTGGCATTATTGTCATCCTGAGTGAAAAAATCTCCTGCTTCAATTTTTAAATTTGACATGGAAAAACAGTTTGGAGAGACCGCAATAACAGAACTATCTGCTTCTGACTGATTAGAAAATACCGAATAAGTTTTCAGGTTCTTTTCAGCACAACTTTGTGAAACAAAAGGCAAAGAGCTTTCAATGGTTCGCATATCGTTCAAACTTAATCCCACCGAACTTTTGCGTATTTCTTTTAATGTTTCGTTGTCATTGAGCTTTTCATTGATAACCAGATTTCTCAAACCCATGGACTCAATGAGCCGAGTGGATTCAACCTTTGCTCCTTCACCAATGCTTAACATTGCAATAACAGCACCAACTCCAAAAACCATTCCTAGCAAAGTTAATAATGTACGCAATTTATGATGCATCATTTCCACAATAGCTTGTTTAAATAACACTAACATTATCGTGCTTCCTCCTTGTTCACTTGCTCCGGATCAACAAGAGCAATCACATCATTTTCTTTCAAACCGGCGTCTATCTGACATTGGCTGGTTGAGCATAAACCGGTTGTTACAAACCTTTTATTAAATGTATTTCCTTCTTTTAAATAAACCCAGCTATCTTCCGCTTCTCTAAAAATAGTCTGAATTGGCACGACAATCTTTTCACTTTCCTCACTTGTGAAAATGACTGCATCCAATCGTTGCCCAGGTAATAACTTTTGCTGATCTTGCTCATTAATAAGCACATTCACAATAAAGTATTTAATTGGATTATCGCGTTTTTTGGGTTGAGCCGTGTTACTGATTTGAGTCACAGTACCGGTGAATTTTAAATCCGGAAAAGCATGCAGGCTAATATCAACA
>JAGRJO010000211.1:1455-2043 GCA_020442725.1 Lysobacterales bacterium | reverse complement strand
ATGATGCATCATTTCCACAATAGCTTGTTTAAATAACACTAACATTATCGTGCTTCCTCCTTGTTCACTTGCTCCGGGTCAACAAGAGCAATCACATCATTTTCTTTCAAACCGGCGTCTATCTGACATTGGCTGGTTGAGCATAAGCCGGTTGTTACAAACCTTTTATTAAATGAATTTCCTTCTTTTAAATAAACCCAGCTATCCTCTCCTTCTCGGAAAATGGTTTGAATTGGTACGACAATATTCTCACTTTCATCACTTGTGAAAATGACTGCATCCAATCGTTGCCCGGGTAATAACTTTTGTTGATCTTGCTCATTAATAAGCACATTCACAATAAAGTATTTAATTGGATTATCGCGTTTTTTGGGCTGAGCGGTGTTACTGATTTGAGTCACAGTACCAGTGAATTTTAAATCCGGAAAAGCATGCAGGCTGATATCAACACTTTGACCTTGTTTAATTCCAACAGCTTCAACTTCAGGCACATATATTTTTGCCTGCATAGATGATAAATCAGGAAGAGAAGCCAGTTTCATTCCCGGAAAAACAGATTTACCGGCTTGTGGAATGGTGTCATCCCAT
>JAGRJO010000211.1:0-748 GCA_020442725.1 Lysobacterales bacterium | reverse complement strand
GTAGCATTGAGTCTCATTCCGGGTCGCATAACTTCTGTATCGACATTTTCAATAAATACAGTGGCTTCGAGAACTTTACTGGGTTGATTTTTGGACTTTATTGTAACAACTCTGGCCAAGGACTGAATCGAGCCATAAAATTCTTTGTCCGGCAATGAATCCAGTTTGATTTTTACTTTCAATCCTTCTTTAACAGAGCGAATGTTGCTTTCAGGTATTTCCAACTTGGCGATAATCTGACTTAAATTAGCAACTTCAATCACTCTGTGACCACCCCAAACAGTATCACCAACCGCAAATTTGTTTTTATCCCAACCGGATTTGTGAATAATAATTCCTTCAGATTGAGCCATCATTCGCATCTCCGCAATTGAGTTACGATACTCTTCGATTTCAGCATTGAGTTTATCTACTTCAGCTTGAACGATTTGTTTTTCTGTTTCCGCTTTTTGACGACTGAGTTGCAAATCCAGTTTGGCTGATTCATACTCTTTCTTAGCCAACTCAAAGCTCAGTTGGTTTTTGTAATATTCGTTTTGAGCAATGAGTGACTTGGGCAATTCAGCTTTTCTTCTTGCCTTATCAAGCTCCATTTTTTTTTCTTCGATGGTTATCTTTTTGTTCTCAAAGGTTTCGATGTTGTTAACACTTTGATTTTTTAAAGTGCTTTGCTTAATTCCTAACTGTCCCTGAGCATCAATCAGTTTGGTTTGAATAGCATCTGTTTTAAACATCAAAACCGGCATTC
>JAGRJO010000210.1 GCA_020442725.1 Lysobacterales bacterium | reverse complement strand
TTTCGCTGTTTTTATCAGCTAATTTAACACCGGAAGCGAGTAAAGCCTGCACCAAAGGTCGTTTGAGTAACGATTGAGCGGAAATATCAATTTTTATCAGCGGATAATTTTGTGCCAGCGAGTTTGCTGAACGCAGGTGATAACCACAACTACTGACTGTTATTACTAAAATTAAAATGAATAATCTTCTCATAAAATATCTCAAATAAATGTTACCCGACAACAATGTTCACCAGGCGTCCCGGTACAACAATGATTTTTCGAATCTGGAAACCTTCGGTGAATCTTTGAACATTTTCATCAGCAAGAGCGGTACTCTCAATGGTTTCCTTATCAGCATCAGCGGACACATCAATTTTGCCACGAAGTTTGCCATTGACCTGAACCATCAGTTGAATTTCATCTCTGACTAATGCTTTTTCATCGACTTGTGGCCAGCTGACATCAACCAACAATTCTTTATGACCCAATTGATACCATAATTCTTGGGTGATATGCGGAGCGATTGGAGACAACATTTTGATGATAGCTTCCCAACCTTCATTCGATACTGCTTTTCCAGCATCGCTACTGTCATCAAATTTCACCAACGCATTAGTGAGCTCCATACAGGCTGCAATCGCTGTGTTGAACACCATTCTTTTACCATAATCATCAGAAACTTTTTTAATGGTTTCATGAGTTTTTAAACGCATGGCTTTTTGTTCAGAAGTTAAATCATCCTGTACAAATTCAGTTGTTTTTTTGCCGGTTTCAACAAAGTTGGTGATATTGGTCCAGATTTTGTTCAGATAACGAAACGAGCCTTCCACACCTTCATCCGACCATTCCAGAGAATGCTCCGGCGGTGCGGCAAACATGGAAAACAACCGTACTGTATCGGCCCCGTATTTATCAATCAAATCCTGAGGATCAACGGTGTTGCCTTTGGATTTAGACATTTTTGCTCCGTCTTTCAAAACCATACCTTGTGTCAACAGATTTGTAAATGGTTCATCCGATTTGACATAACCAAGGTCTCTGAGGATTTTGTGATAAAAACGAGCATACAATAAATGCAAAATCGCATGTTCGATTCCGCCGATATACTGATCGACCGGCAACCAATAATCAGCCGAATCATCAAGAATGCTTTCGTCATTGTGTGGATTGGCAAAGCGAGCGTAATACCATGACGATTCCATAAAAGTATCGAAAGTATCGGTCTCACGTTTTGCCGGCTTTTGGCAACTTGGACAGGTTGTTTGGTAGAATTCCGGCATTTGTTTAATGGGCGAACCGCCTTTTTCGTCGAATTCCACTTCCTCGGGTAACATAACCGGCAAATCATTCTCAGGAACGGCAACTGTCCCACAGTCGTCACAATAAATCACCGGAATTGGACATCCCCAATAGCGTTGACGGGAAACGCCCCAATCACGCAGACGGAAATTGATTTGCTCTTTGCCGATTCCACGGGTTTCCAGTTCATTTTTAATCGCTTCAAAGGATTGTTGGAAATCCATTCCGTCAAAACTTTCAGAGTTAATGAGCTTGCCTTTTTCAACATAGGCTTCTTTGGATAAATCAACTTCGTCGCCGTTAGTTGATTCGATAACCTGTTTAATTTCAAGATTGTATTTGGTTGCAAATTCCCAGTCGCGTTGATCATGAGCCGGAACTGCCATCACTGCACCGGTTCCATAGCTGAACAGCACGAAATTTGCAATCCAGACCGGAACTTTATCACCGGTCAAAGGATGAACAGCATAAAAACCGCTGAACTTACCTTTTTTCTCCATGGTTGCCATTGCCGCTTCATTGCTTTGCTCTTTTTTGCAATTATCCAAAAATGTTTGTAATTCGGCATTATTCTCTACAGCTTTTTGAGCCAAAGGATGTTCGGGTGCGACAGCCAGATAACTCACGCCGAATAAAGTATCAGGACGTGTGGTATAAACCGAAACCTTGCCAAAATCTTCAACTTCAAAATCCAACTCGATGCCTTTGGATTTACCAATCCAGTTACGTTGCATGGTTTTAACCGAATCCGGCCAGCCTTCAAGGTTATCAATTTCGGATAACAGTTCATCGGCATAATGCGTGATTTTCATAAACCATTGCGGAATGGTTTTCTTCTCAACAATCGCTCCGGATCTCCAGCCACGACCGTCAATCACCTGCTCATTGGCCAGAACGGTTTGATCCACAGGATCCCAGTTAACGGTTGAATCTTTGCGATAAACCAAACCTTTTTCCATCAATTTGGTAAAAATTAACTGTTCCCATTTGTAGTATTTGGGATCGCATGTTGCCAGCCTGCGTGACCAGTCATAAGCCAGACCCATTTGCTCAAACTGATCCGCCATATAATCCATATTGGCATAAGTCCACTTTGCCGGAGCGGTATTATTTTTGATGGCAGCATTTTCCGCAGGCAATCCAAACGCATCAAATCCCATCGGTTGCAGAACATTTTTTCCGAGCATTCTCTGGTAACGTGTGATGACGTCACCAATGGTGTAATTACGCACATGACCCATGTGCAGGTTTCCACTGGGATAAGCAAACATGCTGAGACAATAGAATTTTTCTTTACTGCTGTCTTCTGTGACTTCAAATGTTTTTTCATCGCGCCATATTTTCTGAATGGCTTTTTCAAGAATTTGCGGATTGTATTCTGCGCTCATTGATTCAATTAATTTAGAGTAATCGCTTATTATAATTTAATTTGGGAATATAACCAGAATCCATAGAGAAGTTTCTATCTTTATCGACAAATGTACGAATTTGAGAATGAACCGTGATAAAGTATGTTTGACAGAATTGAAAAGGGGATAAAACAATGAATTTAAGTGTGCAAGTTTTTGCATTGATAGCAGCATTGCTACATGTTTTGATTTTTTGTATGGAAAGTCTGTGGTTTATGAAACCCGGAGTTTATAAACGATTTGGTGCAAAAACAGTTGAAGATGCTGAATCAAAGCGATTATTTGCTTTTAATCAGGGTTTTTATAACCTTTTTCTCGCCATAGGAATTTTTATAGGATTAGGGTTGCTTCATAGTGGTGGCTATCTTCAAGTTGCTCAAACTTTGATACTGTTTTGTACGGCCAGTATGCTTTTTGCCGGAATCGTATTGATTATATCGGGTGGAATACGCATGTTACGCGCCGGAGTGATTCAGTTACTATTTCCATTACTCACATGGGTCTTTTGGGCCTGGTTTTAGTTGATAAATTTCAGGTGAAAATTTTCAAGTGGTTCTATCAAAAATAATTAATTGTTTTAGTGAGTACTTTCCTTGTTAAGTTACAGACACTCCTTTCATGCCGGTAATTTTGCTGATTTGCTCAAACATATTGTGTTGGTGGAAATCCTGCAACATCTGACACAGAAAGATACTGCTTTTGAATACATCGACACGCATTCAGGCGTTGGTTTGTATGATTTACAGAGTTCAGATTCGCAAAAACTACATGAATATACCGAAGGTATCGGAAAGCTCAATTTTGAAGAATTCCCGGAATTGAGTCGTTATTTCGATGTCATAAAGTCTTTTAATGACTCCGACACTATCAAGTTTTATCCCGGTTCACCGTCGATTGCACAA
>JAGRJO010000020.1 GCA_020442725.1 Lysobacterales bacterium | reverse complement strand
CAAGTGGTTTGGTATTTTTTATTCACATTGATGATTGCATCAAGGACTAAAATTCCTGTTTTACTATCCAAAGCGCCAGTTGGCTCATCGCAGAGCAGGACTTCGGGATTTTTTGCCAATGCTCTGGCAATAGCCACTCTTTGTTGTTCTCCACCTGATATTTGTGAAGGAAAATGATTGGCACGATGACCCATACTGACGGCATCAAGTGCATCCGATGGTGATAATGGATTTGAAGAAATTTCTGTTGCCAAAGAGACATTTTCCAAACAGGTTAAGCTGGGAACCAGATTATAAGCCTGAAAAATAAAGCCGACATTTTCACGTCTAAATAAAGTGAGTTCCGAATCGGAATAACTGGACAAGTCTCTGGTTTTGAAAAAAACATGTCCCGAACTGGGATGATCCAGACCACCGATAATATTTAAGAAAGTCGATTTTCCACTACCCGAAGGCCCTAACAGCACTACGATTTCACCAAATGGAATCTCAATATCAACTCCTCGCAAAGCCTCAACCGTCGTCTCGCCGGTGAGATAAGTTTTTCTCAGCTTTTCAGTTTTGAAACAGAAATGACCTTTGTTGTTCATAAATCAACCAGTAAAAATCTAACTATACTCCAAATCCTTCAACACTTCCAATATCAATTATTGAGTTTTTACTAAAGACAGTTTTGAGTGGTTTTTGCTGGAGAAGTGTAAAAAATATGCGAATTCTTTAACAAATTTGTAAATATATTTACAAAAAATATTGATTTATCCAAATATAAAGAATATATTTTCACCATCACAGGAGAAAAATCATGAAAGAAATAATGAAAACAAACAATATCAAACTTCTGAAAAATGATGTGAAGAAGAGCTCTGAACCGTTGCCTTTTCCATTTGATATTCAAGAATGTAAAAAATCATTTGTAACTCGAAATGTGAATCTGGACGACATTAAAACTCTGCTGACTGAAAATATTAAACCTCAAGCTGGTGACTTAGTGATTGCTGAAGTGACAAGGCTCAGGCAACATTGTCGGATTGAGTTTCCAAATGGCCGCAGAAGCAGAATGTTTGTTAAAGATAAAATTTTAGTGAGTTATGGTAACCGATATGCTCCTGATCAGTTTGAGGCAATAGTACCTGATGATTTGTCTCCTTGTCATTTAGTTGCAGGAGGTGGAATTGCTGCCAAAATGCGGTACAAAAGCCAAAGTGTGAAGCCGGCTACAGAAATTAAACCTTTAGGACTAGTCGGTGATAAAGATGGAAAAGTGATCAATCTTTCCAGATACAATCAACTTAAGAAATCTCAACATAGCGATGTAGGAATTCCTGTAATCGTTGTTGCGGGTTCATCAATGAACGCCGGAAAAACAACCACAGTAGCCAGTCTTGTCAAGGGTTTGAGTTCAGATGGTTATAAAGTCGCAGCTGCAAAAATTACAGGAACAGGTTCAGGTTGTGATTTATGGCATTTTCTTGACGCCGGTGCGAATGTTGCCATTGATTTTACTGATGCCGGTTATGCGACTACTTATAAAGTTCATTCAGATGATATTTGCAAAATATTTGAACAAACACTCCATCATCTTCAAACCAACAATCCGGACATGATTGTGATTGAAGTTGCTGATGGAATTTTACAAGAAGAAACTGCCGATTTTTTGAAATCTGAAACTGCAAAATCCATGACAACAGCAATGGTGTTCACAGCCGGTGACAGCTGCTCAGCTATTTATGGTTTGAAATGGTTGGAAGAACTTGAATATAACGTCATCGGAATTTCAGGTGTGGTATCTGGGAATCCACTAGGTTCACAAGAAGTTTCAAAATTAACCGATGTTCCTGTTATCACAAAGAAAGAAATGATTTCAGCCGGATTCGGACACAAGATTTATGAATCTATTTTAAATAGAGAATTGAAACAACTAACTGCTGAGTGATACTAACATGAATACTCCATACACCCCATTTTCACCACCGGCTCATTTTTGGAAGCAATCCGGCTGGTCATTGTTCCAACTAGTGATGAATGGTCTGATTAAATCGGCTTTAGTGATAGCAAGCTACTTTCTGATTAGGTCGGCTTCAGCCGGAATCAGAAGTGATAGTTTGGTTTATTCTGAGTCAGTATGGATATTGTCTTTAGTTGCATTCTCCTTCATTATTCTTCGTGTTCATGAGAGATATACTTCTGAAAAAATGTCACAAAAGTATATCAATCGTGTTCGCTCAGTTTTACTAAAAAGATTAATGAGAGCTTCAGTCAGATCGGTTCAGACAATGTCGGTTGGAGCGATGTCATCTCGACTTGGTGGTGATTTATCGGCGGTGAAAAAATGGTTGTCACTTGGAATTGCAAGATTGATTTCTCATGGGTTGCTTTTAAGTATTATTTCGCTATTGATAATCAATATTAACTTGTATTTGGGTTTAGTCATGCTGTTCTCCATGGCTTTACTGGTTGCAGTATCAATGATTATTGGCAAGCAGTTAAAAACTTCAATAAAAAGTGTTCGGAAAAATCGCATCAAAATACATAGTATGTTGGTCGAGCGGCTATCCTCCATAATAACAATCCGGGCAATGGGACAAGAACTCTCAGAAATAAAAAAAATAAACAGAAACGCTGACAAATTAAAACAAAGTGTATCAGAGAACGGTTTTTGGCTTGGACTGCTTAGAGGTTTGGGAGATGCATCTTCACTCATTCTGATTTGTATGGTTTTTGCTTTTCAAGCCACAGGAGGTCATCCTCTGAATGTGGATGAGATGATGGCATTGATCAGTATTATTCTTTTTATCAACTCTCCGATTCGCGAGCTTGCAAGAGTCCATGAATACTATCAAGGTGCAGAGGTTTCTTTGAAAAAACTAAAAGAAATATTTTCAATTCCAAGAATTGTTCGGGGAAGCAGTAAAACTCGTGAAGTTAAAGAAAACTTCGGTGAAGTGACATTGAGAAACGTCAAATTTTCAAAAGTTTTCAAAGGATTGTCTCTTCGAGCGAAGGCAGGGGAACATGTTGCAATAACCGGGAAGAATGGTTCAGGTAAAAGCACGCTTCTTCATTTGATTACAGGATTAGTTAAACAAGAAAGCGGTACTATCAAAGTGAACGGAGTTAATCCGAGATTAACTAACACAAGTGCAAAGTCAGCTCATATAGGTTTTTGTGGAGCTGATACAAACCTCATCAAATCAACATTATTTAGAAATTTGACATATAGAGGAGTGAATTATTCAAAGAATGAGTTCAATGAGTTACTGACATTTTGTCAAATTGATGAAATTTCCTCTCAATTACCAAAAGGATTAAACACCATAGTTAAGGAAGGTGGAAGAAACTTCTCATCAGGAGAAAAATGCAGAATTTCCCTGTTCCGAGCCATGCTTGGAAGGCCGGAAATACTGATATTGGATGAGCCGGAAAATTATCTGGATAACAATGGATTTGAAATTGTAAAAAAAATACTAAGAGACTATCAAGGCACTGTTCTCATTGCGACCCATAATAAAGAACTTATTTCCCTTTGCAACAAGAAATGGCAATTGGACAGAGAAAGACAGTCCAATATAAAAGTGATGAAAAGATTATGAGAAATACAGAAACAAAAACGATGAAACAATTGAATTTCAGATTGATTCCTGAAAATAGCAAAGTTGGTTATTACTGTTATCAACCAAAGAAAGTAGAGCATGTTTTAGTTGCTGTTCATGGCATATCACGGAATGCGGAAGAGATTATTCGATCATTTAAGGATTTAGCAGAACAACATAACGTATTGGTTATTGCACCTGTGTTTAGAAAAGACTTTGCCAAAGACTATCAACGATTGGGAAGAAAAGACAAAGGACCTCGATCGGACTATCAATTACTGGCTATGTTAAAAGATGCTAAGAAACACTTCTCGCTGCAATTTGATAAATTTCACATGTTTGGGTTTTCTGCCGGAGCTCAGTTTGTTCATCGATTTGCGTTTGCACATCCGAATTTGGTTAAGAAGTCTGTGTTGGTCGCAGCAGGTTGGTACACGTTTCCACGTGTTAAAGACGACTATCCATACGGATTAAAACTGAACGATGAATTTACAGATATTTCATTTTCACTTCAAAGAATTTTAAGGCTTCAATTTAAAGTTTTTGTCGGTGACAAAGATTTACAGCGAGACTCATCATTAAACACTGATGAAATCCTCGATAAAAAACAGGGTAAAACAAGAGTTGAAAGAGCTCAAAAATGGAGACAAGCCATGAATAATAAGATGAAAAAACATGGTATTGAAAATACGGTAGAAATTGAGAAGCTGGAAGGAATAAAGCATCAATTTATTGATGGAGTCGAAAATTCTGAGCTCCATACAAAGGTTTTTGATTGGATTTTAGAGAAGTAGGATGAAGCTCTTTTTATTAGTCTTTTTACTTCAAATTGGTTTTGTAGTTAGTGCAAAAACTGAGTTCGATTTTAGCTTTCGTATGGAGGTGGACTATAGTCATTATCATGATGATTTCACCTATTATAAAGAAGATGGTATTAATTTGAGACGATTTCGTGGAGATGTTTTTGCAAAGTTTAATGACAAGTTTTCACTTTATTATCAAACAGATATCTCCGATTATGAATCTCGCCCGATTGCTGCTACACAGGCAGCTTGGTTACGTTACAGAGTCAATAGACAAAATGAAATTTATCTTGGAAAAATGGAAATGCCTTTCAGTCTCGAAAGTGTCAGTAACTCTAAATATCACTTTTTTATGGAACGCTCGTTGGCAAGTGCATTAACAGACAGGTTTGGTATTGGAATTAACTATATTCACTATGGTGAAACCTGGAATTTACGTTTTGGTGTGTTTGGTAATGACCATTATCATCTAGGAAGTTCAAAAAATTATGGCCAGTCATTAACGACAAAAATAGGTAAAGAGCTTAATTTTGAAGGATCAAAACTTTATTTGGGAGCTTCTTATCAGTATCGCAAACCTGAAGACTTTATCAGAGTCAGAACCAAACCGGAATCACAAACTTATGGGACTCGGCTATTGGATACCGACGAGCTCTATTTTGTTTCAAAAATGCAAACTTTCGGAATAGAGGGGTTATGGCAAAAAAACAATTGGACACTGCAAACGGAATACATAGGAAACCAGGTTCAACGTGAGTTTGGTGGCAATTTAAGTTATCAGGGAGGGTATTTTATTGTCAGTAAAATTTTTAATGGAAAGCGCCGATTCAACTATAGAAAAGGAGAATGGCGCTCGACAAGAACAGAGAAATACAAAACTTGGGAAGTGAGTGCTCGGTACAGCTTTCTGGATTTAAACTCAGCTGATTTGAGTGCCGGTAAGGAAAAGAATTACTCACTGGGACTGAATTATTACATCAATAATAAAAGCAGAGTGATGTTTAATGCAATCCGAGCTAAAGCCACACCAAACAGTTCCGGAGTTTATGAAGACTTAGACATTTATCAACTCAGATTTCAATTTGAGTTATAGGAGAAAATTATGAAAAAAATAATATTAGGTTTAGTATTTGTAACTAGTTTGGGGCAATCAGGTGAGTGGGCGCAACCCAATCGTTTGACTTACGTTGGAGTTGAAAAGAATCGAAATTATGATGCTACCGAGCCGGCTGTTGCCTTTAATACTAATCAAAATAAATATTTAATTGTCTGGGAAGGAAATGATCAGGCAGCAAACCTTGCTCCCGACGAAGTCGAAATATTTGGTAAGCTATTGAATGCAGAAAATGATGAAGTTGTCACCGATACATTTAGAGTCAGTTTTAATGGTGCAACTTTATCAAATAAATATCATGCCAGACAACCGGAAGTTGTTTATAACGCGGATGCCAATGAATTTGTTGTAGTTTGGTTCGGTGATGATAACAAAAATGGCATGGTTGAAGGTGAGTTTGAGATTTTTGCACAAAGAATCAATGCGGTCGATGGATCTTTGATTGGTAGCGCCAAGAGAGTGAGCGACATGGGGCCAACAGCCAATCGCTCTTATGACGCTTTAAATCCTCATGTTTCATATAATTCGCAAGACAATTTATATCTGGTGGTTTGGCATGGGGAGGAAGGCAGTGCAGCAAGTCCGTTGGGAAGTTTTGAAATTTACGGTCAGCTTTTGGATACCAACTTGAATGAAAAAGGCAATAAAGACTTTGTTATTTCAAACATGGGACCTGCTAATAGTGCTGAATATAATGCCTTTTCCCCGGTTGCATCCTATAACTCGAGGGATAATGAGTTCCTGGTTGTTTGGTATGGAGAAGATGACAGAGACGGAAGGGTTCCTGATGAGTATGAAATCTATGCCAGACGCATCAATGCTCAAACCGGTCAACTCTTGGGGAGTGATTCAACTTCTGTTTCGTATGTCGGGCTGAATGGAGATATCGCGCGAGCGGCAAAATATCCGGATGTGACATACAACAGCTTACTGAATGAGTACTTGGTTGTTTGGTCAGCAGATGACTCAAAAAATGGTCATGTTGGAAATGAATTTGAAATTTATGGCCAAGTATTGGATTCAAATGCCATAGAGAAAGGAAAGAATGATTTTTTAATCTCAGAAATGGGTCCGATTGGCTCGAACTCTTTTGATGCATTTCGTCCTAAAGTTGAGTATTCACCTCTTTCAAATCAATATGTTGTTGTTTGGAGGGGAGATGATGCGGTTGATGGCGAGTTCGAAATATTTACACAGAGACTAGATGCAGAGTCATATGTCAGATTAGGGAAAACCAGTGAGAGGCTCTCATTTGCCGGTGTCGAAGGAAGTTTATTATATGATGCACGCAGAGCTGATATTGCTTTTAATACTGAAAGTGGTCAATTCATAGCTGTTTGGGAGCAAGAGGATAGCACAGAAAACCAACTCGAAGGAGAGTTTGAGATATTTAGTTCGCAATGGTCAGATTCTGAATTTGTATTGAATAGCACAATGACGGGTTCTTGGTATGACTCCGGTAGAAGTGGTGAAGGTTACATTCTACAAATGCTGCCAAATGATAATGTTCTCATCGTTTGGTTTACTTATCTTCCTGATATTGCCGATCAAGCCTGGATTCTAGGAGTTGGAAAAAAATATCAAAATAGAGTTGTCTTTGATAATCTGAACATCACACATGGAGGGATTTTTGGTGAAGCATTTAACCCGGATGATGTTGAAGTTATCACTTGGGGTGATATTTCGGTTGAATTTGATGGGTGTAATAACGGAATAATTAATTATGAGTCGGAAATGTTTGATTATGGTTATGGTCATCATAGTTTCAATCGATTAACCTCAGTTAATGGTTTTGAGTGTGGGGTGACTCAGCAGTCTGATGACACTTACAATTGGTTGACGGGTTCATGGTATGATCCGAGTCACAGTGGCGAAGGCTGGATGATGGAATATCTTGGAAATAACCGCGTTTTAATGTATTGGTTTTCCTATGATGATGTGGGTAATCAGAAATGGTTTTTATCAGTTGGAAATATTGATGAGTTCGGACTTATTCAATTCAATGAGGTGTCAATCACAGATGGAACCTATTTCGGAGATGAGTTTAGTTCTGAGTCTGTAAACGTTTTACCTTGGGGGTCTGTCCAAATGCAGATTAATTATTGTAACTCAATTTCTGTTGCCTACAGTTCAGGGATATCAATCTTTGGTCAGGGCGAGCTTTTAGCAAAGAAATTGTCTGTAATTGACGGACAACAATGTAACTTGTGATTTAAATGTAAATATATTTACAAATATAATAATTTGTGTATAATCATATTTGCTAGAGAGAGTGAGGATAGAATTTAATGAGTATGGGAGAGTTAAACAGGTTGTTGAGTTATATGGCATTTAGGGTTTTTAAACCTCTTGTCGTACTATTTTTAAGAAATTCAATCCCCTATCAGACTGCTTCGGATTGGTTAAAGCGGATTTATGTGGATACTGCTTTTGATAAAAAAGAATTCAGAATCAACCCTGATAAAAAGCAAACTAAAACCCGTGTTGCAGTATTAACAGGATTGTCGAGAATGGAAATTGACAGAATTTTAAAAATTGAAAAGCCACTGGAAGTGACCGAACAAAAATGGAATCGTGCAACAAAAGTATTATCCGGATGGTGTAGTGATAAAGATTATTTAAATGGCGGAAATCCCAAAAAATTACCTGTTTATGGAGAAAAGTCTTTTAGTAGCTTGACGGAAAAATACAGCGGTGGTGCAACAATGCGGTCGATTCTTGATGAGCTAATTAATGTCGGATCGGTTATGCTAAAAGATGATGAGGTCACACTGGTCAGGCAAGATTATGCACAAACACCGGATAAACAAAAACTCATCAATCTGGAAGTTTCAGGTTTATCGACCGGAGCACTATTAAACACTTTGGTTTTCAATGAATCAGAAGAAGAAGTGGCAAGGAAGAGGTATCAAAAAATTGTATTGAATAGAAAAATCCCACTTGACAAAAAAGAAGAAGCAATCCGGTTTATTTATTCTGAGACTGATAAGTTATTGGTTGCTATTGACAATAAATTGTCTGCTTTAACCGAAAATATTGATGAAAAGCAGGAAACACAAACGCTAGGCTTGGGGGCTTACTATTTTGAAGAGAAGTAAAATGAAAAAAATAAACATCCTTTTTATATTGGTATTATTTTTATTTAGCAGCATTCTTGTTGCTCAAACAATTAATGTCAATGGAATCCGAGACTTTACCATTACAGAAAGTACTGTGGTGACTGTCAATGGCAACTCAGGGGTTCAGTTTCCATTTGAAATTATTGGCACCGGTGGTTTTAAGGCGCGATTTATTGTTGATAGTGATGTTAATGCAACAATTTCGCAAGGAACAATCACTGAAATTATCATCCTTAGCGACATTAGCGGTCCTGTGACTTCATTATCACCTTTAAAAATTATGGACCAGAGTGTTTATGTAACCGGTGATACTGTTCTAGCTGGTATAGCATCAATGGATGATTTAAATCTGGGTGACTTAGTGACGGTTGCCGGTTCGATTAACGAAGCCGATAATTCCATGCAATTGAGTCGATTAGAACTGATGCCAACCTTGGATGAATGGTCATTACGAGGGTTTGCAAGAAACATTACAGCAACTGACTTCACTATCGGGGGACTCGCTCTGAATATTAATGCGGTTGTGCCTTTGAATTGTACAGATGGTTTCGTGGAAAACACTTTTGTATCAATTGATGCCGATCCGGATGCGGCATATATCAGCAATAATAATGGTTTGCTTTCTACTCTGACAGGAATAGAGTGTGAACCGCCGGATATAGAAATCATTCCCGGGAATGATTCGATTCCGATTGTTGTTGAAGGGTTCGTTTCTGAAATTATTGATTTATCGACGATTCGAATTAATGATTTTATCGTTTCATTTGATAGCAATACAGAATTTGATAACGGTGAGTTTGAACATCTGGATGTAGGTACAAAGGTTGAAATTCAAGGGTTGATTAATACGGACACTCAGTTGATCACTGCAACAACCATTCGCTTTTTACATATCAGAGTGAGAGCAGAACTACCACTCAATCCTGTTGACGTAACAATAAATCAAAGTTTATCTTTATTTGACCAAGAATTTTTGATTACACCTCAGACTAGAGATGAAGATGATATTCTTTCGTCGGGTATCATATCTCCTATACAAGTGGAGGTTAGAGGTTTCATTGATTCGCAAGGACAGATATTTTTACAACGTGTCAGAGAAAGAGGAAGTGCCGATTACAATGATGTGTCATTAAGAGGTGAACTGACAGCTGTAAGTATGCCACAATTGGCAATTAATAATGTGAATATTGATTCAACGAGTTCACAATTTATTATTGATGAAAATCCGGTCGATATGGCTACATTCTTTGCTCAACTTGAAGTTGGAATGCAAGTTGAAATTTCTGAGGCTACCTATGACGATATGTCCAATGAATTATCTGTAGGAATTATAGAATTAATTGAGGCAGAAATAGAGGACGACCCAGATGCTGCCGGTATCCTCGAGAAGTCAGGTCAACCTCATTTAAAAGAGATTATTGGTACAGGTGGAGTTGGTATTGGCACGATTTTTGGAACAGAAATAATTTTCAACAACGGATTTGAATAAATTCTGATACCACAAATGACGTCTCAGATAATGATGGTATTATCTGAGACGTTATCGTTTTTAAAAAACTAATATATTTATTAATTAACGAAAATACCACTTACCAAGGCTTGATGAATAAACAAGTTTCAAATTATTGGGTACAACGAATGAGTTGTAGTCAATCCCTCCAGCTCTGAATGGATGACCATTGCCATCAATGGTGTACTGGGCAGGACCATCTTCCAGTAAAATGATTTCTAACAATTGGCCATCAGCCGGAGTTGCAGGAAGAGTAATAGTGACATCTGCAGTAACTATAATAAATTGATTATCTGTACTTAAAGTTGTTGTAGCTCCGATAAAGGTTGCTGATAATCCCGCTCCGGCAGGCCCTTGTGGTCCAACAGGACCTTGAATGCCTTGCGGTCCCTGCGGCCCCGGATCGCCTTGGGGTCCTTGCGGACCAATAAAAGTATTTGCATCACAAACGCCAAGAACACCGGTTGCGCCATCAGTACAAATTGGATCTGTTTGTAAAGGAGCTGCTGGAACCGATCTGAAATATACACTTCCATCTTCATTGACACGCATAACTTCTTGTGTGCCGGCCTGATTGGTAATGACCATACCATCTCCGGAATCGGGAGTAATGGTGACATCATCCGCCTGGATTTGAGCAGAAGCACTCAATAGTGCCATAACTAATATTTTTTATTTTTATTCATGATTGAACCCCTTTATTTTATTTTTTGAAGCCAGAAGAATGAGCATTGTGGACAATAGCAATAAACCAATAAGGCTTAAAGATGGAATAGGAAATGCCAAAGGAGTACCGAACCAACCTCTGACGTTACTTCCCTGAATTGAATTGAAAGATTCAGGAGAACCCGGAGCAATGACTTGTGCCGTACCATAATTATCGGTAACATCAACATAGTCGATTAATTGAGAAGCACTTAGTGCAAGCGCAAGCATTGCTTCATCTCCTGGAGAATCACTAATTATTGTTAGTAAATTTCCATCAACTCCAGTCAATTGCAAGTGTTGCATAACAATTTGCTGGCTGGACGCTTGGAACTCTAATAATTTGTCAACTGTAGATGCTACAGTCAGAATGTTAAAACGAGTTTCTCCCGAAATTTTGCTTGTGTTAGAACCTCCATCAATAAAATTGACAGTCGAGTTTCCTGCATTAAATGTGCCGTTATTATCCCAATCTTCAACTATGCTTATGGTCGCTCCATTAGCTGATGACTGAGCATTATTGCTATTTGAAAAACTAAGCAGACTGGTCTGCAAAAATAGCCGTGCCCGAATTGGTTAAACTATGACTTGGGTTATTTACAATGGAATTCCCAAAGTTAACAGTACTGCCCTGACCGATGTCAATGGAAGAAGCTATGCTGAAATTACTCAACAAACATGCAAAAATAAAAATTGAGACTTGAAAAGGTTTATTATTCTTCATTATTCCCCCTTGATTTATTTGAATTATCCTCATGATACTAGCATATAAATTACCAACTTAAATCTTTAAAACAAGCTATTTCAGTAAATTTCTGACATTGAATAAAAAACCTGTATGATAAAATGCCAGCAGATGTTCAATATAAGAATATCTGCTAGAATATGGGCTTTCAATCAAGGGAAACATTTATGGCTGTTCATGAAATTAAACATCCGCTCATTCAACACAAACTCGGTTTGCTGAGAAAAAAAGACATCAGCATTAAAAGTTTTCGAGAAATTATTTCAGAAATCGGAGCGATGTTGACCTATGAGGCCTGTCGTAACCTTGAAATGGTTTCCAAAACCGTTGAAACATGGAATGGCACCACTGAAATTGAAGAAATTGCCGGCAAGAAAATGACCGTTGTTCCGATACTCAGAGCCGGAATGGGAATGCTGGACGGAGTTCTGCAAATTGTACCCAATGCCAGGGTTTCAGTTGTCGGTTTTGAACGTGATGAACAAACTCTGGAAGCCAGTTGCTATTACAAAAAACTGGTCAAAGACATCGAAAACCGCAAAGTGATTGTTATTGATCCCATGCTGGCTACCGGCGGTACACTCATTGCCACACTGGACGCATTAAAACAAGCCGGCTGTAAAGATGTTGTTGGTATATTTCTGGTAGCTGCACCCGAAGGAATTAAAAAAGTGCAGGAAAAACACCCCGATGTCGAAATCTATGTCGCAGCTATTGACAGTCATCTCAATGAGCAAGGATACATCATCCCGGGATTAGGAGATGCCGGTGATAAGATATTTGGAACGAGATAATTTTCGGACAAATAGATTTATGAAGGTTTTTTTAAGGAACGCAGAGAACGTAAGGGTTAAAATATAACTGCTTTATCCTTTGATTAATTTCAACCCACTTCATGCTCTTAAATTCCTTCATGGTAAACCTGTTATTTGTGTTTTTGAATGCAAAATTAGCTCAAATTCACCGGGTCAATATCCAGATTCCAGATAATTCCATTGTCAATTTTATCTTTGCGAATCATTATCAATGCATTTTTTAATGATTGATGCAGCGATTTGCGGTTATTGGCGTTAAATATCAGTTGCATTTGATATTGCCCCATTTTTTTGTAAATTGGCGCGGGAATTGGTCCTAACACGCTGACATTGGGGTCTTGAGGGGTGTTGTTGTTTACCGTTTCCAAAAAAAACTCTAGCTTTTTTTCATCTTTACAACGGGCTCTAATGATGGACATAAAACTCGCCGGTGGAAAACCGACTTGTTGACGAAGTTTGAGTTCATGAGTGGCGTATTCTTGATAATTTTTGCCAAGAAGCAACTCAAAAAATTCATTTTGCGGACATTGAGTCTGAATAATCACTTGACCTTTCTTGTGTTTTCTTCCGGCACGTCCGGAGACCTGAATCATCAGTTGAGAAAGATGTTCGGTAGCGCGAAAATCCAGCGAATAAAAGCTATTGTCAACATTAACAATGACAACCAAGGTCAGATTCGGAAAATCATGACCCTTGGAGAGCATCTGCGTGCCTACCAAAACACAAGGTTTGCCGGTTTTGATTTCATCAACAGTTTTTTGCCATTGATTGGATGTTTTAACAGTATCTCGGTCAACACGGATGATTTCGGCATTTGGTAAGTTTTCAGCTAATCCTTTGTGTAGTTTTTCAGTTCCGACTCCCATGGTTTCGATTTTTTGTGAACCACATTGTGGACAAAACTCAGGAATACCGTAAATTCTTTCACAATGATGACAACGCAGTCGATCCATGTATTTGTGATAAGTCAGATATGTGTCGCAATGATCACATTCTGCCACCCAACCACAGTCCTGACAGGTGATTTTGGGTGACCAGCCACGGCGATTGAGAAAAACCAATGCCTGATTGCCTTGTTGCAATTCTTGGTCAATTTGACCTAAAACGGCTTTCGAAAGACCCTTGAGCATCTTATGTTTTCTGACATCAAGAATTTTTATAGCCGGCAGGTTTTGTTTGTTGGTTCGCTCACGCAATTTCAACCAGTGATATTTGCCATTTTGTGCATTGTTAAAGGTTTCCAACGATGGAGTAGCAGAGCCTAAAATAACCGGTAAGTTTTCAAATTGTGCTCGCATCACCGCTAAGTCACGAGCAGAATAACGAAAACCGTCTTGCTGTTTAAAACTCAAATCGTGCTCTTCATCGACGATGATAATGGCAAGATTTGCAAACGGTGTAAAGATTCCCGAACGGGTGGCAACAATCACATCAATTTCACCGGATTTGGCTTTTTGCCACGCTCTGGCACGAGCGGCATCGGTTAAACCGGAGTGCAAAACAGCCACACAGCCATGAATACGTTTGGCAAACTCATGAAAAAGCTGAGGTGTCAGTCCGATTTCAGGGACTAAAACCAAGGCTTGTTGCTTGTTATTGACGAACTGTTTAACCAATCGAATATAAACTTCGGTTTTACCGGAACCGGTGATTCCATCCAGCAAGAAAGTTTGAAATCCTGAACTCTTGTTTATTGAATCAAATGCTTTTTGCTGGTCTGATGTTAATATGAAATCCGGGTCAGCAGGCGGATGGGCATCGACAAAGCACAGTTCCGATTGCACTAATAAGCCTTTTTTGAGTAGCGATTGGCATTGAGAAGACGGGCTGGAATCAACATGGGTCATGGAACGACTTTGTAACGGACCATTATCACGCAAGTAATAGAAGATATTTTTTTGCTTTTCGGACTTCAGTAATGTTTCGATTTCCTTATCAGAAATATTTTCTTTCACTTGCCACCAGATTTCTTTGGGAAGTTTAGGGTTGTTTTTATTCTTAAACCACTTGGGAATGCCGCTGAAAATCACTTCTCCAAAAGGTTGCAGATAATACTGATGAACTTTCTTCATGTACTCAATATTTTTCTGGGGAAGAAAAATATCTTTATCCAGTATTTCAATAATGTGTTTTAAATTTTTTGTATAATCTCCGGGTGAAAGACTGACAATAACTGCAACCAATTGTTTGTTTCTGAACGGCACGACCACCCGCATTCCAACCTCAATTGGTTTGCCACAAAGATGGTCAGGAACTAAATAACTCAGAGTGTCAGCAAAAGGAATCGGTAAAGCAACACGGATGATTTTTTGATCAGAAACAGGCATGGATATATGTTAGTTTTTTGCGAAAGGAAAACAAGGTTTTTTTTAAAAATTACAATTTTGTAATTTATGTCAAATTCCTTACCTAAATTCTTCAAACACCTTATAAGTTGTTGTTTTAGAAACACTAACAATGTTTGTTCACAATGCCTGTGGATAACTTTGTGGATAACTTCAAAATAGGTCGATGGAAAGCTGATAAATACAGGATGTTTATCAAACTGGTTAAAAATTAACCAGTATAAATTTATTTAATAAAAACAAAAGGTTATGATAATTGTTTAGCTAAGTTGTGGAAAATTGCAAGAAAAATAGTTAAAAAATATCTTGACACGAATAAGGTGTGTAAAAATCAACAGGTTATAAGGAATTTTAAATAAATTGTTAAAGAATTTGTCGAGTAATCTATAGCTTTCGAACCCAGAAAATAAAAACAATGATCAGGACAAAACTCATGCCGAACCATTGCAAGGCATAGGCTTTGTGTTTTGCCGGAGGCATAATGACGGGATGCCATACACGTTTAAATCCGTCGGACACGCTTTCATCAAGTAATAAAATATTCTTGCTGATTTCACAAGGAGATTCGGAGCATAGTTTTTTCTGTAGGAGATTGTTGATTTTATCCTCTTCGTAATAAGTTACTTTTTGGATATCGAGGTCTTTCAGGTTGATTTCACCCAGACGCAAGCCAACTTGCGGTGATGAATTGAGTTTGCCTTTGATGAGTTTCGGCTCGGATTGGATTTTGGTGAGGTTGTTGTTGAATTTGTTGTTGCTAATCCAGCCACGATTCACCATGATAATGGTTTCAATTCCTGAAATTTTGAAAGGAGTAAAAACATGAACTCCGACTTCCTTGTTATGGATTTGATTTTCCAGAGTCAATTGAGGTGACGGTAAAAATTCTCCGTGAATTTCAACATTTGCATATCGCGGAAGTTCTTCAAGCTGCGAACTGACATGAACTCTAGTGATATTTTCATCGGCGAGCAATGTTAAGAGTTCCTGTTTTTCGGCAGCTCGTCGCAACTGCCAGAAGCCCAGATTGATCATCAAAATAACCATTGCTGTTGCAATGATTAAAGGAATTAACGGAATTTTTTTCATTCTTGTAAGTTTTGTTTTCCGAAGGAAAAAGGCAATAAATCCGAAATTGTGAAGGATTTGATTTGCTGGTCGTGATAAACCAATATTTCAGTATCATCATCGGCAAACTCATTGATTTTCTGCCGGCATCCGCCGCAAGGTGTTGTCAGCAAATGCCCTGAACTAACCAACAGTATTTTTTTAATTTTTTTGCCACCTGAAAGTACCATGCTTGAGATGGCAGACGCTTCGGCACATACGCCTAAAGGATAAGCCGAATTTTCGACATTACAGCCACTGTGAATTTGGTTGTTTTCATCAATAATTGCAGCTCCGACAGAAAAGTTGGAATAAGGAGCATAAGCCTTTTGCATGGCTGATTGAGCAGATTTCAATAATTTTTGTTCCAACGAGCTGGTTGCTGACATAAATTCGATTCCTTAAAACGATTGCAAACAATATCGGATAATTGGGAGCTTTTCAATAAATTTGGGAGTTTTCATTGGCATTGCTAGGGGTTATAACATAAAATACGCACCCTCGCTATCAAGGCGAATTAATCTGGTTGGAACGATTGTTCAACGTCCAATCGGTACTATTAACGAGGGATTGGCTCATTCTTTTATAAATGCTATCCCATATTCAGGAGAAATGTCATGTTGACAAATGAACAAACTCAACAAATTATCAACGATTACAAAACCAGCGAAAACGACACCGGATCAGCAGATGTGCAAATTGCATTGTTGACAGCTCGTATCGAATACTTAACTGAGCATTTTAAAACTCACAAAAAAGATCTTCACTCCAGAAGAGGTCTGATTAAGTTGGTTAATCAACGTCGTAAGCTACAGAAATATCTGAAAGCAAAAGACGAAAATCGTTATCAGGAACTCATCAAGCGTTTGGGCTTGCGTAGGTAAGAAATCAAAAAGGTACTGTAAAAAGTACCTTTTTTATATGTCGGAAAGAAAAAATTATAGGTGAAAATAGCAGTGGCTAAATATACAAAAAAATTTCAGTATGGCAAACATACTGTAGAGTTAGAAACAGGTGAGATCGCAAGACAGGCAAGTGCGACAGTAATAGCAAGAATGGGAGATACCGTTGTGATGGTTGCGGCGGTAGCAAAAAAGGAAGCGGTTCCGGGACAAAACTTCTTTCCGTTAACAGTTAATTATCAAGAAAAATTCTATGCCGCCGGTAAAATTCCCGGCGGTTTTTTTAAGCGCGAAGGCAGACCAACTGAAAAAGAAACTTTGGTGAGTCGTTTGATTGATCGTCCAATCAGACCTTTATTTCCAAAAGGATTCAATAATGAAATTCAGGTAACAGCAACTGTGATTTCATATTGTAAAGAAGTGGATGCAGATATTCCGGCGTTGATTGGCGCATCAGCTGCAATCAGTTTAACAGGAGCACCTTTCCAGGGTCCTATCGGAGCCGCAAAAGTCGGTTATAAAGATGGTGAATACATTCTCAACCCATCAAAGGAAGAGCTCAAAGGCTCTCAACTGGAATTGGTTGTAGCAGGTACAGAATCTGCGGTTCTTATGGTTGAGTCGGAAGCCGCTTTGTTATCGGAAGAGGTGATGCTGGGCGCAGTTAGTTTTGGACATCAACAACAACAAGTCGTTATCAACGCAATCAATGAAATGGTTGAAGAAACCGGTGTTCAGCAATGGGAGTGGCAAGCTCCTGAGATGAAACAAGATGTTGTTAACAGCGTAAAAGAAGTGATTGCCAATCAATTGATTGAAGCTTACAACACCAGTGACAAAGCCAGCAGATACGAAAAATTATCTGCAATGAGAAACGAAGCCTTGGAGAAATTAGTTTCCGATGCCGAAGATTCTCCTAGCGCTGAAGAAGTGAATGAAATCATTGCCTTGATTGAAAAAGCTCATGTTCGTAAGAAAATTCTCACCGGCCAACCAAGAATTGACGGTCGTGGATTGTCAGATGTTCGTCAAATCACGGTGAAAACAGGAATTCTGCCGAGAACTCATGGTTCCGCTTTGTTCACCCGTGGTGAAACTCAAGCGGTTGTAGTAACCACTTTGGGAACAGGTAGAGATGCTCAGTTAATTGATGCACTGGACGGCGAAGAAAAAGATCGTTTCATGTTGCATTACAACTTCCCTCCATATTGTGTGGGTGAAACCGGATTTGCAGGTGGACCGAAACGTCGTGAAATCGGACATGGCAAACTGGCAAAACGCGGTTTGATGGCAGTAATGCCGAATGAAGAAGAATTTCCTTATGTAATTCGTGTGGTTTCAGAAATTACAGAATCGAACGGTTCAAGCTCAATGGCTTCAGTTTGTGGTTCATCACTTTCAATGATGGACGCCGGTGTTCCTTTGAAAGCTCCGGTTGCCGGAATTGCAATGGGATTAATTAAAGAAGGCGATGGATTTGCGGTTCTTTCAGATATCCTTGGTGACGAAGATCATCTTGGCGATATGGATTTTAAAGTAGCAGGAACTTCCGAAGGTATCACAGCTCTGCAAATGGACATCAAGATTGAAGGAATCACTGAAGAAATCATGCAAAAAGCCTTATCACAAGCGAAAGGCGGACGCGAATATATCCTTGGCGAAATGAATAAAGTTCTGGGTGCCGGTCGTGAAGAAATGTCTGATTATGCTCCAAAACTTCTGACTTTGACTGTTCACCCGGATAAAATCCGTGAAGTGATTGGTAAAGGTGGTGCAACCATCCGCGCATTGACCGAAGAAACCAATACAACAATTGAAATCACTGATGATGGCGTGGTGACAATTGCTGCGGTTAATGGTGAAGATGCTCGTGAAGCGGTGAGACGCATTGAAATGATTACTGCTGATGTTGAAGTCGGTGCGGTTTATGAAGGCAAAGTTGTTAAAATCATGGACTTTGGAGCATTCGTCAATGTTCTTCCGGGTAAAGACGGAATGGTTCACATTTCAGAAATTTCACACAGCCGTGTC
>JAGRJO010000209.1 GCA_020442725.1 Lysobacterales bacterium | reverse complement strand
TCCATCATCAATTTTTTAATCATGGTCTGGTAAGGAATCCCTTGTAACTTCGCTTTGGTTTTAAAGGCATTCAGCAGATTCTCAGGAACTTTCATACTAATCAACTTACTCTTATCAGGTTCGCGATAATGCAATTCACGGAATCCTTCAATAAACTCCACAATCTCCTCAACAGACATATCTTTGCATCGCTCTAAATACTCATCAGAAAAAGTTTGTAGAGCTTTCATATTTTTTTCAATGCCTCAATGTCCAGTAAATCCTGTTGCCGACCACTTTCCTTTTTCATCTGAATCAAATCTTCTTTGGATAAAACATTGATTGACATTTGCTGATGTCTGACCTTTTTAATTTTCATTCCTGACAAATCATGAGTTATAACAATGTCCAACTGCTCACTTGGTTTTATAGGATTGTAAAAATTCCAGGCAATCAGATTGCGATTATTGATATATTCATCTTTAAAATTAAAAATATCATCCGCAGAAATTGGCAACCTTGATTGTAAACCCATATCGATTAACACTTTTTCCAACTTCCTTAATACCGGCAACGACCATTTCAAAATAATATCAACATCCATAGTCCCACGAACCGCACCATGCAAACCTACAGCATATCCTCCGACTAGTGCATAAGGAATATCGTTTTTATTGAGCTCTTTGATAATTTTGGTAAGAAACATTCTTTAATTATATATTGGTATATACCATAGATACAATAAATAAACTCAGTATGATTCGGTTTCTTTAAAAGTAGATTTTTAAAAAATTGGTTCCCGTGCGTTCCTTAAAAACCCTTCATGAACTTCATGGGCTTCATGGTAGGATTACAATTTTTTTCACTCAAACTTATGCCTTGTCCGATTCACAATCGCTACCAAGGACAGCATAACCGGAACTTCAACCAAAACTCCAACAACGGTTGCCAATGCAGCTTTGGAATGTAAGCCAAATAAGCTGATAGCCACAGCAACGGCAAGTTCGAAGAAGTTAGATGTACCAATCAGGCAACTGGGTGCTGCTACATTATGTTTGAGTTTGATTTTCCAGGCAATCCAATAAGCTAAGGCAAAAATTCCGTAGGTTTGAATCAGTAACGGAATCGAAATCAGCACAATATCCATTGGTTGTTCGATAATTGATTTTGCCTGCAATGCAAAAAGAATCACAATAGTTACCAAAAGTCCTGTGATTGAAACCGGAGCAATTTTATGCAGAAAAGAATTCAGTCCTGATTCGCCGGATGTTGCAACTAAAAGTTTACGAGTGATAATTCCTGCAATCAAAGGAATCACCACATACAACAAAACAGAAACCAATAACGTATCCCAAGGTACAGTGATATCTGTCACGCCCAATAACAAACCGGCAATCGGAGCAAAGGCAAAAATCATTATCACATCATTGACCGAAACTTGCACCAATGTGTAATTGGCATCGCCTTTAGTGAGTTGAGACCAGACAAAAACCATTGCCGTACACGGAGCAACTCCAAGTAATATTGCTCCTGCTAAATATTCGCTGGCAGTTTGCGGATCGAGCCATGAAGCGTATAAATATTTAAAAAACAATGTACCAATTAACGCCATAGTGAATGGTTTAATCAACCAATTGATAACTAACGTCAAAATCAAACCATTGGGATTTTTGGCAACATCTTTGATGGAACTGAAATCCACTTTTACCATCATTGGATAAATCATCAACCATATCAAAACAGCAATTACAATATTGACTTTTGCGACTTCAAATCCGGCAACCAGCTGAAAAACATCAGGGAAGAATTTCCCTAATATCACTCCACCAACGATGCATAAGCCGACCCAAACACTTAAATACCTTTCAAATAAATTCATTCTTTTATAATCTCTTGTATGTTTTTCTGATTCATTTCTTGATCTTGCAAGCCAATCAATTGTTCAATCCAGTATTTTAGTCTTACAAATGTATCTTCAAACGCTTGATAGCGGTTTTGTACGACCTTGTCCGGATCGGGTAATCCCCAATGCACTTTTATCGCTTTGCCTAAATACAAAGGGCAGGTCTCATTGGCAGCATTATCACAAACGGTAATAACTATGTCGAAATCAATTTCGGAAAACTCATCCCAAGATTGGCTTTTAAACCCCTGATTGGATAAACCAAACTTTTCCAGAACCGCCAAACTGTCGGGATTAACTTGTCCGGTCGGTTGACTTCCTGCACTATAAGCCTGAAATCTTGGTTGACCATAATGATTGAGGATGGCTTCTGCAAGAATGGAACGGCATGAATTTCCCGTGCATAAAAATAAGACTTTGTACATTGATTGAAATTTGCAAAAGTAATAATTATAACTTCATATCTCCTGAATTCTGTTCTTTAATCACAGAACTCAACTAAAATAAAACCATGCAGAATCAGTTTAATCAATTTGTCATCAATCGCTATCCGCAAAACCAGCCCAATTTACAAGCATGGGATTCAGCTGATGAATACCTGTTGAGCGAACTGGGTCAATTTGTAGATTTAAAATCTCGGAATATTTTAATTTTCAATGACGCTTTCGGTGCGTTATCGGTGTCATTGTCCGAGTTCAAACCAACAACAGTTTCAGATTCGTTCATTAGCCATCAGGCGATTCAGAAAAATCTTGAATTAAATGGTATTCCGGATAACACAATCACTCTGCTCAATCCTTTGGATGAAATACAATCAGAGTTTGACATTATTTTAATGAAAATACCAAAGTCAGTGGATGACCTGATGTATTTTCTCTCGGCCATACAAAACCATTTGCAGACGGATAGCAGAATCCTACTGGCAGGAATGGTGAAACACATTCCTAAAAATCTTTGGGATGTTCTTCAACAATACGGAGAGTGCATAACCTTGCCGGGTGTTAAAAAAGCCAAGATGTTATATTTTAAATTCATGGATAAAATAACTTCGCCCTACCCTAACTACCCTAAATACTTCAAACTAGCGGATAGTGAAACAAAAATATTTAATCACGCAAATGTGTTTTCCAAAAACTCTTTGGATATCGGTACTCGGTTTTTGCTGGATAATATTCCAAAAATGGAAGCGCCTGAAAAAATCATTGATTTGGCTTGTGGCAACGGTGTGATTGGACTCACTCTAGCCAATATTTATCCTCAAGCAGAAATCACATTTACCGATGAATCGTTTATGGCGGTGGAATCTGCCAGATTGACTATGAAAGCTAATTTTGAGGATTTATCGCGCTTTGAATTTATCACAACAGACTGTTTGGATGGTTTTGAAAAGAATAGTTCTGATTTAATCGTGAACAATCCGCCTTTTCATCAAAACAGCACCATCGGGACTTTTATTGCTGAAAAAATGTTTCGGCAATCGAAAGCTGTATTAAATAAAAATGGAGTGCTGATTGTTGTTGCCAACAGGCATCTGCCCTATTTCCATAAATTGAAAAAACTGTTTAAAAACACTCAAACAACCGCATCAAACCGTAAATTTAATTTATACAAAGCGAGTATGTAGTGATGAATTTATCAAATTATTTAGCGGGGTTCGCATTAGGACTGTCATTGATTCTAGCCATTGGATCTCAAAATGCCTTCGTCCTCAAACAAGGTTTAAAGAACCAATATGTCTTTATCATTTGTTTGGTT
>JAGRJO010000208.1 GCA_020442725.1 Lysobacterales bacterium | reverse complement strand
TTTGATTTTTTCATCGGCAGTTGCTGTTAAAGCAATTTTCGGAGTCTCGGGAAACTCATCGGTCAGGACTTTGAGTTCCTGATAAACTTGTCTGAAATCATGTCCCCACTCCGAGACACAGTGAGCTTCATCAATAGCAAATAAGGAGATTTTAGAATTTTTAAGTAACTCCATCGTTTCATCTTTGAGAAGTCTTTCCGGCGATAGATAGAGCAAATCCAGTTTATCATCCAGAAGCATTTGTTTGACTTCGTCATTTTGTTTAACGGTTTGGCTGGAATTGATGAATGCGGCTCGAATTCCCAATTGTTGGAGTGCTTCAACCTGATCTTGCATGAGCGCTATCAGCGGCGATATAACAATTCCAGTACCTTTTAAAATAAGGGATGGAATTTGATAGCAGATTGATTTCCCGCCACCGGTTGGCATTAATACCAAGACGTCTGAATCTGAATTCAGAACAGTGTCGATAATATTTTCCTGATGATGTCTGAATTCACTGTAGCCAAACACATCTTTTAAGACTTTTCTTGCTCGTTGCATGCGATATTCTCAATACTGTTATCTGGCGGTTTTTTGAAGGTGAACCAGACAGATAATCATATAAATCAATTGGGTTCGGGTTTACAATTTTAATTAGTATACAATACCGAGAACTTTTTTACCATACCTGAAATTAATGCTTTTTACGGTGATAAATGATTTAGTGAGCAATGCTAAATTGTATATGTTGAGAATCGGCTGGAATTTCTGCATTTGCTTTTAGGAAAATTCTGTTCTCAGATATGTTGAATTCTTCAATGAGTTTACTTTGAACGATTTGCATACGACTTTTGGCAAGAGCTTGTAGTTGCTCAACAGGATGTTCTTCATTGATCAGTTGTTCCCACAAATATTGCGAGAGTTTAGCTTTATCGAGTTGATTTTCATTGGTGAATTGGACTTCGGCTTCTTCGAATTTATCTTTACCAAAAATGGTGATAAATTGTTGCTTCAAAGGCTTCAATTCAATTTCCTGTGAAAACTCAGGTTTTTCGGAGATTCCCAGTTTTTGTAATAATAATTTTTGTTTTATGGCTTGAATGTCTTCAATTGAATTCGGGTTTGATGACATTTCCAGAATTAATGCAGGTCTTTTTTTGAGGATTTCATCAATTGCATTGAGTTTATTGCTTTCTGCTTCGCTTAACTGATCTGAACCTGGGATGAAGCTAATTCCTGAAAGGTCGATATTGTCACCATTGGGAACCAATTTGCCCAAAATTTTAAATGGTGAGGCTACAATTCCGGTGATCAGTTTAAAGAAAGCTTTGATGACAAGTCCGCCATAACTAAAATCAGGATCATCAATATTACCGCTTACCGGTAAATTTATTTTCATAATACCTTTACCGTCAGTGAGAAGACTGACAGCTAGTTTTAAGGGAATATTAACAGCCTCTTTGCTATTTGTTTTATCACCTAATTGCAACTGTTTGAATTGCAGATTGTTTTCGCCTTTGAGAATATTTTTGTTCAATTTATAAGATAAGTCCAAATCCACTTTGCCACGATTGACCGGAAACCCCAGATATTTTCCGCTATAAGCACTAAAATTTTGCAGACCTAAATCCTGAACCTGAATTTTGATATCTGTGTATGCTTCGTCTGAAAGAGGATTGATTTGTCCATTAATTTTTAAATCGGCATAATCATCAAGTAATCCGGTTAAATCAACATCTGCTTTGCTGAGATTTTCACTGGATAACCCTTTAACTGTGCCATTCAACTTGCTCAGTTGCGCTGAATAGTTTGGTGTAATGCTTTTGTCTAGTAATCGGGTTTGTCCATCGATAAACTCAATTTGCTTGATTTCAATTAACCAGTCTTTATCTGTAGGGCTACTTTCATTCTCTTCATTGTTAGTAATGTTAGAGAGATTGAGTTGTTTCTCTTCTGAAACTGTTAAAGTTCCGCTGGCTTGATTGATCTGAATTTGATTCAGCAAGATTGATTTTTGCATAAAGTCAATCGATGATTCATTGATATTTAAGTTGTTAACACCAAGAAATAATTCATCATTGCTATCCAAAAGTCTGAGTTCATCAACTGCAAATGTCCCTGTTGAAGTGAATTGTTTATCATCGAAGCTGATTTTTTGTTGAGCGGATAACGAACCTTTCTCAACAGATAATTTAACAGCCTCAGGAATCCACGAGTTGTATTCTTCGATGGAAACATTTTGTGCATTGAGATTAGAATCTAAAGTAAAAGGAACCAGTGTCAACTCGCTTGAAACGTCAATATTTTGATTTGACCCGGTATTGATAATTGTGGTTAGAGTTGTTTTTTGTGAATCCAGATTTGTCAGGTTGTTAATTTCCAGGGATTGAAGCGTAAAATCTTGTTGAAATGTTGCACTCTGCTTAATTTTATTGGTCTTCAATAAAGTGTTAACGGCTTTGATATTATTGATTTTAAAAGAAAAATCTTTGGTTTGACTCGATTCATTTTCAACTAGTGGAGACTGTGCACCAAAACCTTTCATTAAAAGCTGATAACTTTCGTCTATGGTGACAGAAAACTTGGCATCTGTACTTGAGATAGATTCAATTGTCAGATTATTTTTTTCTGATTCTAAAGTTGCATTGTTGATTTGGATTCGAGGAATCTCGACTTTAGGGTGTTGTTCATCATTTGGATTTGCCTTAAAATTTGAAACAACTAAATTTTGAATACTTATCAATGGAGGATTATTCACAAGATTAGTTGTAGAAACAGTACCATTTGAGTCAATCTGACCTGAAAATTCATTAAATCCAAACAATTCGTTTTCTTCATCACTGATAAACTCACCCACCGTCTTCACTTTCCAGTTTTCGAGCTGCCACTCCGCAATCACATTGAGTTTAGCAAAATTCAATGTTCCGTGTATATTTGCTTTTTCATCATGATTGGTTATGAAAGATAAATTGAAATTCGTATTGACATCAGCGGTTGTAAACTTTTGATGGTTAAAGAGAATTTGTTTTAATTCAAGATTGATGGTTTTATTTTGACTGGAGTCGATATAATCAACAGAACCTTTGTCAATACCAATTTCACCGATGTATAAAGCAAATTCATCGAAGCCGTCACTAGACTTTTGAGTTGATAATTGCGGATATTTTGCTGAGTTATTTTCAGTTTGAAGCCGGTAATGTGGTTTCTCAAACTGAATCGATGAAAAGCTAAAATCTGAAAAAAGTGTTTGCCAGAAATTGAGATTGGCATAAATTTTATCGGAATGAAACCAAGGTGTTCCGTCATTTGATTTTAATTCAATGTCTTCAATGGTCGTAGAAAAGCTAAATGGATTAAATTTAAAATCCTTGTAAGTAATTGATGAATTTAGATTTTTTGAAACAAAATCCTGAAGCGGGTCTTTTGCAAAATATGGAACAGTAAAAAACCCGAGAGAAGAGTAGAGGAGTATTAAAACCACAATCCAAAAAGGGATGGATTTGTAGATTGGCTTTTTACTGTCCATATTTTGTATTCTACCTAATCGTGAGTTAATAATATGTTAATTTGAAGTTAAAGTTTTATTTAACTCTCATTCCGGGTTCTGCGCCATTATCCGGATTCAGAATAAAAATATCTTCACCACCCGGTCCTGCTGCCAGAACCATCCCTTCCG
>JAGRJO010000207.1 GCA_020442725.1 Lysobacterales bacterium | reverse complement strand
TTGATTATTCTAAAGACTTTTTCGGAAAAGAAACCTACCTGACAGTTTCAGGACAACTGAATGTAGAAACTCATGCCATGGCATTATCAAAAGTTTATACTTTCGGCCCGACTTTCCGTGCAGAAAACTCCAATACAACTCGCCATCTCGCAGAGTTTTGGATGATAGAACCTGAAGTGGCATTCAATAATTTGAGCGATAATGCAGATTTGGCTGAGGATTTCCTCAAGTTTGTTTTCAAAGCTGTCCTCAATGAAAATCCGGATGATATGCAGTTTTTCGACCAATTTGTACAAAAAGGCGTGATTGAAAGATTAGAGTCTTTCCAAAATGACAGTTTTGCCCGTGTTGAGTACACTGATGCCATAGAAATTTTACAAAAATCAGGTCAAAATTTTGAATACAAACCGGAATGGGGAGCTGATTTACAAACTGAGCATGAAAGATATCTGACGGAAAAACACTTCAAGAAACCTACAGTTATCATGAACTATCCAAAATCTATCAAACCATTTTATATGCACTGCAATGATGACGATAAAACTGTTGCAGCAATGGATGTTCTAGTTCCGGGTGTTGGAGAGTTGATTGGCGGTTCACAACGTGAAGCCCGTGTTGATGTTTTATTGGAAAGAATGAAAGAGCATCATCTCAATCTTGAAGAATACAAATGGTATATTGATTTGCGTCGCTATGGAACAGCTCCTCACGCCGGTTTTGGTTTGGGTTTTGAAAGATTGGTGAGTTATGTCACCGGAATCAATAACATCCGTGATGTGATTGCATTCCCAAGAACACCGGGTAACGCTCGATTTTAATTGAAAATCCGATTGATTCAGTTGAAATATTCAATTGTAGAATTGATACAAATCAATAACTGCTTTGCACAAAATTCGCTATAATAAAAGCCAGATTTACAACTTGGAGAACTATTATGGCGAATGAAGGTTATCACGAACCGATTGAAGAACTATCCGATGAAACTCGAGACATGCACCGTGCCATCTCATCCTTGATGGAAGAGCTTGAAGCGGTCGATTGGTATGCACAAAGAATGGATGCCTGCAAAGATGAAGAGCTTAGAGCCATTTTAAAACACAACAGAGATGAAGAAAAAGAACATGCTGCTATGGTTCTGGAGTGGATTCGCCGTCGCGATCCTGAGTTTGACAAAGAATTGCGTGACTACTTGTTCACTGATAAACCAATTGCACATAAGTAATTTATTAGAACCTCAGGGTAAAAGTCATGAGTGTTGATTTTGATGCACTCTTCCCTACTTTTAACCAGATTTCTGCAAGAGGCCAGATTAAATGCAAGGATGCTGATTTTATCGTTACCGAACATACTGATATTGACTTCACCGGAGATGGGGAACACCTGTGGCTATACGTTGAAAAGATCAACTCAAATACGGATTGGGTTGCCAAACAACTTTCCAATATTTGCCAGGTTCCACGAATGCAAGTCGGCTTTGCCGGTCTAAAAGATAGACATGCAATAACCAGACAATGGTTTAGTGTCCAGCTCCCTAAAGTTTCTGATATTTCAAAAATCAACTCTGCTTTGCCCGATGAAATTCAAATCATTAACTCATCATGGCATAATCGAAAATTAAAAACCGGACAGCTCGATTATAATCATTTCGAAATTTTAATTCGGAATATTGAAGGCGATAAAAACTCAGTTGATGAGAATATCGAAAATATCAAACGATTTGGATTTCCTAATTATTTTGGTCCACAACGATTTGGAATCGAAATGGGCAATATTGAAAAAGCCAAAGATTGGTTCTCAGGAACTTATAAAGTCAAAAACAAAAACCTCAAAAGTTTGCTCATTTCAACAGCCAGAAGTTATATTTTCAACTCAATTGTAGCCGAGAGAATCAAACAAGGCATCTGGAACAAATCAGTCAAAGGCGATATATTCCAGCTTCAAGGTAGCAATTCGTGGTTCAAAGATTCAGATGCAACACCTGATGAAATCTCCACCCGATTAAAGGATTTTGACATCAACATAACCGCTGCCATGTGGGGTGAAAACCAATCAATTAGTAATGATGAATGCTTGGTTCTGGAAGAAAATATTGCAAGCCAATTCCAAACATTCCAGCAAGGGTTAACAAAATTCAGATTAAAACAAGAAAGGCGTTCCATTCGTTGTATAGCTTCAGAGCTTAGCCATGAATGGTTTGATAAAAACCTTAAACTTTCGTTTAGCCTCCAACCGGGAAGCTACGCAACCGGATTGATTCGAGAAATCTTAAACTATTCGGAATAAAAAAGCCTGTCAAAATCTAACAGGCTTTTCAATGCTTAAACAACCAAACCTTTATCAAGGTCTGATTTGTTTCTTACTTATTTAGCAACAAGTCTTCTACCGGCAAAACCAACCATCACCAATAACAGTAACATCAATCCATATTGACTCAAAGTTGGAATCACACGAGTCGGACCGGTTACACCGGAAACACCGTTATTATTTGCAGGTACATTGTCTGTTTCATCAGCTGAAACAGAACCACTCATTGACATGCTTCCATAACCTGAAACATTAGCAACTACATTACAAACAGCCGAACCACCATTTGCTAATGTTCCGATGTTCCATGATAAATTACTACCTGCAACCATCATTCCACAATCATCAGAAACATAGTCTAAACCGGAACTCAAAGTTGCTGATACAGCTGTATTATTCGCATCACCAGGACCATTATTTGTCGCAGTCAATGTAAAGTTTACAGCATCACCAATACCCAATTGACCGACTGCATTATTTGAAATCGTTAATTGAACATCAGCCTCAGGTGCACCTGCAACCCACTCAACGCTATCAATACCAATATAATCTGAATTGTTCCCAAACGGACCACCATCAGCAACCCAATATACAAATGCAACACGACCTGTGCCATTAACATCGGATGTGAATTGAGTCCAATCTTGCGGATAACCACCAGAATTTAAGCCAGGGTTAATCTCTGTAAGCGTATTAGTGAAGTCTCCGAATCCACCAAAACAATCACCAGTTGTAGTTCCGCCTGTAGGGCTATGAACAACTACCAATCTATCAGGATAAGTACTTCCAGTTGCTGTCCTGGTCCAGAATGAAACAGTTTGTAAGTAACCCAAATCCGGCATTATTAACCAGTTACAGATATTTGAACCTGATGTATTATTGTAGTTAGCCGCTATATATTCAGTCGAACCACCTGCCTGTGCTGCAAATACAGCATCATTTCCTTGAAACCAGTTAGTCGTTCCTACGGGGTTGGATTGATTGTCCATAATCCAACCTGGAAGATTTGTAATATCAACAAAACCTTCTGATGTAGCGCCATTAATCACTTCCGGAGCAGGCGCTGTGCTATCTGACAAATAACCCGTTCTGGCTTCATTATCTGCTGAAAATGCCATACCTGACGACATCACTAAAAATAGAATAAGTGTTTTTTTCATTATTTATACCTCTGAATTATACTCTAGGGTAGAATCTACCATATGTTAGAGTTTTGTTAAAGGTATTTAAGCCCGATTACTCAAAACTATTTGCAAAAATCATAACCGCATCTTGGTACTTAATAATATGTTTACCCGTGGTGCATTTAGCAAAAAGCTAAAAAAGTAAGTTACTCATTAGCAAAAGCCGTGTATATTTAGGATTCTC
>JAGRJO010000206.1 GCA_020442725.1 Lysobacterales bacterium | reverse complement strand
AGCATAAACATCAATGGTAATCGGATAATCACTAGCCGCATAGTGGCTGTCTATCCAGTAATTGATACTCAGACGGTTGCCTGATGGATCATGAGCGGCAGTATTGATTTCTGGGAAATTCTGCAATCGGTTGACACCTGAGTCGAAATCACCGGGATCATTGGGTGTGAAGCCATCAGCCTCAAGATCGATGCCTTGATTGGTATTATTGTAAAAGCTATTATATCTGACCTCAATCGCATTGTTAGTGAAACCGCTCATATATAAACCACAGCCTGCTGAAGCACTACACGGTCCATTATTGGCAATAATGTTTTCTTCGCCGGGTGCACCTATCTTGGTATTGATGGCAATACCGCCAGCATAGATCCCCATTTGGTTTCCCAGAGGTGTCTGACCATCAATACCCACACCAATGTAGTTGCCTAATAGGTCAACATTTTTAAGTGGGGAATCAGAACTGTGTGATAAATCAATCGCTCGACCACTATTTCCGGAAACGACATTATTTTTTACAATTATATTTCTGCCTGTGTTGAGAGTAATCCCTTCTCGGTTTGGAAGAGCAGAAAGCCCGCTAATATCTGTTCCAATAAGATTGCCATCAATGACCAGATTTATTTCCTTATCAGAAGCAGATACGTGTATGCCTGTTATATTATTGCCTGAAATCAGGTTACCCAAACCGGGAGTTTCATTACCAATTACTATGTTGGAATTCGCTCTGGTAGATAAAATGATGCCAGTACTATCATTCGGAACAGCCAGGTCTCCTTCAGGGTTAGTTCCTATTTTATTGCCAAAAACACCGACACTACCCTCAGAGAGATAATAATCAAAATAAATTCCAAATTGTAAATTTCCAGAAATCACATTACCTTGAGTAGCCATATTTCCACCAATGATATTGTTTGTTCCTCCATTGGTAGTGACTATAACTCCATACTTATTGGGAGCACTCGCTTGTCCAAAAGGAATACTCAAACCCAGCCACGAGCTTGTGATGGAGTTGTTAAAAGCATCATCATCGTAGTCTCCTGTGAAATAACCAATTCTCACTCCGGCATTGTACCAATTGATAAGAGCAAGAGCTTTAATGTGGCTGTTTTCCAAAAGTGTCAATCCGTCTAAAGTATCCGAAGGTCCAGGGTCTTGATCTCCTGCTAAAGAGCCATCCAAAACAATGGTTGGATTACCAACATTAGAAGTTCCGGCTGTTGTGCCATCAATTGTAATGTCAATCAGATTTGGTAATTCAGATTCGGGTTGTATCAACCAATATTGAAAAGCCGTTGCTCCTGAACCTCCTTGAAAATAATTTTCATTGATTGGATCAACAGGAATATTAAATTCAATGGTGTCAGCACCAACGGTAGCCAACGCATCGTTTATCGCTCCGCGTAATGTGCAGATGGAAACATTGCACACATCTCCGTCTGATGTTGAATTAACTGTAAATACATCTGCGTTTACAGCTTGTATCGAGATTACAAAGGTAAATAGTAATAGTTTGAACGATTTCATAATGATACTTCTTTGGTTGTTTCCTTTTATAACAACCCAAAGAGGAATTTACTGACACCAAAAACCGAAAAGATATAAAAAATCTTCTCGGTTTAGTCTGCTAGTGAATCTCGAATTATTTACACGATGTGGGTTTCATCATCTCTCCCCATTTTTGTTCCGCATTTGGATTTTGTTTTTTCAACAAATCAAAAAAAGCAAACTGGGTAATGATATTTATAGATTTAAGATTTGCATAAAGCTCCTTATGATTGCGATATTCAAAGATTAGTTTGGAAAAGTCTGCAAATAACTCTTTAGCTTCCTTATTGATTTGCATATTCATATGCTCTTTGTTGATTGCACTTTCAACGACAGCTTTTTGTTGTGGGTTCATGGTCATTACATGTTGACCAATTTTCAAAAGTTGGTTTTGATAGTTTTCCAAAGATGTATGAAATGTCTTTTCGACAGATTCAGCATCCGGTTTATCCTTTAATAAATCAACTGTTTCTTTCATTGCTTTACGATAAATCGCAACAACCTGCTCGCCGGCTTGTTCCGGCGAGAGCTTTTTACAACCACTATTGTTACTTTGATTTGTTGAACCTATCACTTCTTCACCTTCTTCCTTCCCTCCACAAGCTGTCATCACCAGAATTCCAATAATCACCAAGAATTGTGTTACATGTTTAAATTTTTTACTTTTCATTTCTTTCCCTATCAGTCAATATCACCCAATGCCATAGTTCCTTTAATATCCAGAAATGCCAGTTGAGCTGTTTTGTTTCCATCAAATTTGACGGTTTGGATGTACCATGTACCCTCTGATTCAGGCTCTTCTTCAAATTTCATCAAGGTATAGCTGTTTTTGCCGTTCATCAGTTTGCTGATTCTGTAACAGGTTGAGTTTAGAATGCTTCTATCGTCACCCTCTGCTGATGCCAGGTCTTTGTATTTTCTGTTACGGTCAGAACCGTTATAAACCACCAAACCAGCAGCTCCGCTATAATCACCACCCTTGTCAGAGCAGGCTTTAATCAATTTCGAAAGATTGCTTTCCACTCTCTCTCTTGGAGTGCCGCTCTCTCCGCAAGCTGTTAATACAATGACCAGACTTAAAATAATTAGTTGTTTCAATTTCATTTTCTCCTCACAAATTGTTGTTTAGTAGAATGTTTAACAACATAAGCCGGTTTTTACTGACATTTTTTTATTCTGACTCTCAAAAAAAGTATTCTCTTGAGTTGAGAAACTCGGTTTGATAACATGATTAGGACTCTTACAATGACTAAAACATGCTAAGCGATGATGTCACCAAACTGATAAACCGTGAAGGAATTGAGGCAACTCATGACCAGTATCAGGATATGGATTTGATTTATCAGCATTTGAAAAAAATCGCTCACGGGCAAAGATTAAAAGTTCAGGATGCCGGTCTCAATACAACGGCACTTGTCAATGAAGCGTGGTTAAAAAGCCAAAAAAATAAAAACACATTCAATGACCGCAATCATTTTTTTGCTTATTGTTCACTGGCAATGAGGCACATATTACTGAATGAGGCTAAAAAGAACCGTGCGATGACTTATCTGGATGACACAATCGTTCCCGAGTTAGAAGTCATCAACGAATCTGACTATTTAATTGAGCTGGACCGATGTCTGACAAAACTCAAATCTTACAATGAACGTCTGGAAAAAGTTTTCACTTATAAATTTTTTGGTGATATGGATTTTAATGACATTGCAGATGTGATGAATCTCAGTGAGAGAACAGTTTTTCGTGATTGGCAAAAAGCCAGAACCATGCTGGCAGCTGCCATGCAAGCATGAAAAAAGACATCGAAAAATTATGGGATGAAATAGACTCATCTTTTGATGAGGATGAAAGTCTCGATTTCCAAAGCTATTTTCAATCAAAAAAATGGAAACCTGAGAATTCTTTAGAAAGTGCCTCTGAAAATATCAGTCAGCTTTTGACATCCGCATTTTCAGGTGATGAAGAACCAGCTGTAACTGTCAATTCTAAATATAAAATCATCCGTAAAATTGATAGTGGCGGTCAAAGTGATATTTATCTGGCAGAACGGAATGATGGAATTTATCAACAACAAGTTGTTATTAAATTTATTTCCAACAACTACAAATCCTCGATTCTGAAAGAGCAATTCTTGCAAGAAATGCAACTGCTAGCAGATTTATCACATCCTGGAG
>JAGRJO010000205.1 GCA_020442725.1 Lysobacterales bacterium | reverse complement strand
GGCTGGACCCAGGAAATACCGGAGCTCAAACACTTCAAGGACTAGGTGCTTGTCCGACCATGACGGCAAGTATTTCTCACACATTTGCGGAAGGTGTTGTTGGTGTTGAACAAGAATATATCGCCAATGTTTCCGGTGGTGAAGCACCTTATAGCTACTCTTGGGACATCAATGGCGATGATGTTTCTGATGGTTCCAACTCATCCATTATAGTTACTCATGCACAGCCATATCTTGGTGACGTTGTCGTTAATATCACCGATGCCAATGGTTGTCCGGTAGCTGCTAGTATAAATGCTCATATAGCCGCACCAAACCACACCCTATTAGAGACAGGCAACAAAGCCCAGGTATGCGGAAATGGTGACAATAAAATCGATCCGGGCGAGCGTTGGAAGGTTCCTGTGACTATTGCCAGTAACGGCTTTTCTTTAGATGCTGAAAATGTTTATGCTGCTTTTAAAAAGTCAGCACCTGATACCGGTTTTGAAGTTGTTGATAATGATATTTATGGTAACCAGATAGGGGCTTGTGACAGGCAGTTTATTGATATTTCATCCTCTGGAACCTCATTGACTTTTGTACCGGTGACGAGCAACTATTCGGCTAATGACGAAGGTGTTGCATCTGTCAACCTTTCTCAGTCTTTTAACTTATATGGGAACATTATAAGCAGCCTCTATCTAAGTAGTAATGGTTATATTTCAACCGACTCATCCGAAAGTGGCTTTGATTTTAGCAATGATTGTCCAATACCGGCATTACCCAGCAATATAAGTGAAGGAGTATCAACACGTGCAAGATTAATGCCTCTGCATGACGACTTGGTCGTTGGGAACTTGTATCATCAACACTTTAATATTTGTCCAAGGCAATCTGAACTTGGTAGCGATTTACCCTGTGATGTCTTTATGTACGATAATGTTGAACTTTGGGAAAACAACACCAGTCCTTTTGCCTTTGAAGCGATACTTTATCCAACGGTCAATCAATGGGTTTACCAATATGAAGGAACAGGGTTTAATCCGGAAACCTCAACTGTTGGACAACAAAGCGATTCAGCAAGTGATGGATTAAGCTACTCTTGTAATAGCAACAACATCAATAATCAACAAGCCGTTTGCACCTATCATAAAAACAACTTGCCCGGAAGTAATAATGATTTAACCTTCTATAATCTTGAAACTCCGGTTCTTTCATTGGGGGATTTAGCAGTTGGAGAAAGCAAAACGGTCGATGTAGAGTTTAGCGTCAATCAAAATACAGAATGTGGCTCTCCATTAGGTATAAAGCTTGATGCGGTTGTTCACAAAAATGGTTTTGCAGAAATTAATGAAAGCATTCTTTCCACAACTGTTGGTAATAATGGCAGTTGTTCAGTTGTAAACAGTTGCTCACCAACGAGCGCAAATACAGTAGAACCTACCAGTGGACACTGGATTAACTATAATCGTGCTGGAAATGGGTTTGATATGTATAAAATTGAAAGAAGCACACATGATGAAATGATTTATATTCATTACACAGGAAAGGATGACGGTTATCCTGTTTGGTACATAACCGGTGGAGACAATCTTATGACCAATAATCAGGCAACCAGTAACATTTTACATGTTAATTATGTTGGTGGCTTTGATAGCGGACAACAAATCGTTCAAACTGTTGGTCAATCCACAACTTCTTATATTGATGAAAACAATGCTGTTATGACTAGAGTTCTCAATGGAAAATATAGTGCTGAACTTATACGTATGTATGGTTTTGGTGGAACACCCACCACACAACATACTGGACACTGGTTTAATCCTTCTGACTCCGGCTGGGGTTTATCAATTGGTACTCAAGGTATTAGCGAAGTAATTCTTTCTTATCTATATGACAATAATGGACAGCCTTACTGGATGATTGGTGCCGGTGAGAATGAACCTATAGAAGATATCGACTTATTATATGTGCGATCATTTTGCCCACATTGTCCAAAAATCGAAACAGAGTTTAGTGAGCAGGGCTCTATCAGAATCAACTATGATGTAGCACCAACTCCACCAAATAAACCAACCGGAACAATTGAAAGCATGCTTATTAACATAGACAACTCTGTTAATCCTAGCCAATGGAACAGAGCTAATGCTCCTATTCGGATGATTACTCCTCCTGTCGATCAATAAACCTAAAAACTCGCAGAAGCATCAAACTTCTGCGAGTTTATTTTTCCATAGTTCATAAGATAAACATTGCCAAAGGAGCAAATATTCGCTTTCTTTGGTATTCTCATCAGGGCTTTTCAATACTTTGTTCAAAGCCTTGGTATCAATAATGTCGCTCCAGGTCGAGTTTTTATCTGTTAAGACTTGCTGAACAAAGTCAAATTCTTTTTCCATAACTCCTTTGATAAACAACGGTGAAAGAGTGGAAAGCTTTTTTCGGTTAAGAATGCTATCCGGCAAAAGTCCTTTTCCTGCTTTAGTGATAAGCGCTTTTCTTTTATCTGTTTCTCCCAATAACCAAGCCGGTAATTTCATCATGAAATCTACAATTCTTCGATCTCTGAAAGGATGCCTGATAAATACATTCTCTTTAAAAGCATATTCGTTTTCCAACCATGAAGATTGAGCTGTTGACATTCCATAAACCAATGCGAATTGTTGAGGGTGAGGATGTTGGATTTTTGTATAACTCTCAAATTCTTTTTTCAGTTCACCGTAGCTATCATGTGTCATCCAACGACTTCCTACTATTCCTGTTTTCTTGCTCCATTTTGCCGGAGCTATTTGTTGGAGAGACTTTCTGGCTCCAAAGCCTTTCAGGACTTGATAAAAAGACCTTATCGCCATTATTGGAGAATGTTTAATTTGGTCAATCAACCAATAAATCGAGCCTGAATAAAGATGATCGGCAAAAACACCAGTTAGCAACAACTGAACATTCTGACTTTGGGCTCGTTGATAGATCACTGTTTTCAAATGTCTGTATGGATTGCTGACTGGTGAGTTTAAACTAATATTCCATTCAGGCTTTAATGGCCAGTAGCTTTCTCCCACAAATGTGTTCATATCGAACCCCATGTTTCGCATACTATCAATCCAAGTTTTTTCATCGGCTTGTGGCATATTGGGAAAAAGATAGGAGTAGGTAGTAACTTTTTTTCCTGTTTTAACACTATTGGCTGCGACAAAAGTTGAGTCCATGCCACCGCTGAGTGTAATGCCAATACGCTGATGGTTTTTTGTTTGTAATCGAATGACATCTTGCATCAACTGCAATAAATGATTTGCAGCAATATTTATGTCGCTGTGTTTGAAATCCACATCAACCGAGGGTTGATAATAGTTGACCTCTTGAACTTTGTCATTTTCAACCTCAAGAAGTTTTCTTGGCGACAGTTGTTTAATTTCACTAAAAAAGCTTCCCTCACTTTGTGGCTGTGTGAGTGCAAAATAATGCAATAGGCGTTTATGGTTGATTGAGTTGTTTTGTTTGTTAAGTAATGGTTCGGGGAAATCGCTAAGTCGGATTTCATTCTCTTCAATGACATAATTAACCAGAAAATCACCGAGAATATCACTAAAAGCACAACTCCTTCCCGAATTTAACTCATGGTGGAAGATAATAAATGAACCATATAAGTCAGCCAGTGAATCATATCGCTTACGTTTTATTTTTGAGTTTACAAACTCTGCTGGACTTAGGTTTTCAATATCTATATCCAGAAAACCATAAAAAACTGTTATTGAGTTTTCATTAACAAAATAACTCAGTAGCTCTTTG
>JAGRJO010000204.1 GCA_020442725.1 Lysobacterales bacterium | reverse complement strand
AGAGATTCGGATTGTCTGTTTCTGCAATATAACCCCACAACGCTCCGGCTGATTTCATACCCGCCGATCTTCCTGCCTGAATATCTGTTAAAGCATCACCGATATACCATGAATATTCGGGTTTGATTTGAGATTTTTCTATTGCCAACAATATGGATTGCGGGTGTGGCTTTGCATGTTCGGTCATTCCTCCGCCCACAAGAACCTTACAATTCTGCAACTCGGGCATATTCTCAACCAAAGGTTGCGCCAGAAATACCGGCTTGTTGGTGACAATTCCCCAACTGATTTGGTTGCTATCCAAATATTGAATCACTTCTTTCATACCATCAAAAAGAATGGTGTTTTGAGTTAAACAATTTTCATAAATCTCCAAATAGCGTTTTTGAAGTCGCGACAATTCGTTTTTATCAATCTCACCGAATATTGATGTGACCAAAGCTCTGGAACCATAAGTAATCAGTTCTCTGTATTTAACAAAATCAGCCTCAATTTCGATGCCATTTTCCTTTGCCAGAGATTGTAATGCCAAAACCATGTCAATCGAGGTATCAACCAAGGTTCCGTCAAGGTCGAATAAAACTCCACTCATGCTTTTTTTGCAGCCACAAGATAATTAATAGTTACGTCTGTTTTGTCAATCCATGCTTTTTGGGAAATTGGATTGTATTTCATACCACTCACATCAATCACTTGTAAATTCGCTTTTTCCACACCGGTTACAAGTTCAGAAGGTTTGATGAACTGCTCATAATGGTGCGTGCCTTTCGGAACAATTCCCAAAACATGCTCAGCAGCAAATATTCCAAACATCATCGCTTTTGGATGACGGTTTATAGTTGATAAAAACAGAAAACCATCAGGTTTCAGTATTTTCGCAAACGAATCAACTATTGACTGAGGATCAGGAACATGCTCCAGCATTTCCATACAAACAATAACATCGAATTTTTCCTCGTTATCTTTGGCAAACTCCTCAACACTTTGACAAAAATAATTCACATCCAGTCCACTTTCGAGCAAATGCAGCTTTGCTACTTCCAGAGCATCTTCTGCCAAATCAATCGCCGTCACTTCGGCACCGGATTGTGCCATCGCTTCGGAAAAAACTCCTCCGCCACATCCCACGTCAAGCACTTTTTTGCCTTTTAAATCAACAAATTGTTTAACGTATTCTGTTCTGACAGGATTGATGTGATGCAAAGTTTTAAAAGGACCATTTTCATCCCACCAGAACGAGGCTTGCTCGTTAAAATGCTCGATTTCGTTTTGGGCAACATTCAGATTCTTTTCAGACATTAAATCCACCTTCTTACTCTTTTCTTATAATCCAGATATTCCTGACCAAACAACTTTTGCAAATAGTCTTCTTCCGGCTCAATCACCCATTTCACCAGAAACCACCAAACAAAAGGCATGGTCAAAATAACATATAAATTGTTCAAATGAATCGCAACAACCACTTGAGAAACTAAAAAACCAAGATAGATCGGGTTACGAGTGATGAGATAGATTCCACCGGTGTAAAGTGCATTTGTGGGGGTATGAGGTTCAGGGTTCTGTCGGGTTTTAGCAAAAAAATACAAACTAAAGCTAAATAACACCACAGCAATAGCTATTAAAACATAAGCAACATAAGTTTGAACCTGTTGATTGATATTGATGCCTAAATGATAAACATATTTATCCAACAACCACGAAATCCCGATAAAAAACAAAGGAATCAACGGTGGTATCGTTTTTACTTTAGCACTATCTTTTTCTATCTCTGTCATGAAGCATCACTTTTTGGTTTCATTTTAGTAGAGACCTTGGCTCGATTCTAGGACTTTGACAGAACTATTGAAAAGAATTCACAACATTCGGTATTTCTTTATAAAAAATCACAACCGCCATCAACATCAAAAAGTAGGCAAAATATTTCTTCAACTTATTTTGCGGAATAATCCGACACAAATAATTTCCAGCAAATGTTCCTAAAATTCCGATAAAAGTAACCAGACCAATAACTTTCCAGTCTAATTCCAAACCTTGTTGTTTCAGTACACTCAAATATTTATAAAACCCGGAGTATGATTTCATCGCAATAATCATCAAACTAGTCGCAACGGCGTTTCTCATGTTTAATCCGCCAAGCAATACCAGAGCCGGAACTATCATAAATCCTCCTCCGACTCCGACAATTCCGGTAATCACACCCACCACCAAGCCATCAACCATAATTTTGGTCAAATGTCTTTGAGAATCGTTTGGGATTTGATTACTTTTGCGAAGCATCATAACGGCTGCAACAACCATCACCATTGCAAACAAAACCAACTGAATGATTCCGGAAATATACACAGCAATCCACGCACCCAAATAAGTTCCCAACATTCCTGGAATACCAAACAGAAAAGCCACTTTCCAGTCTATCAACTTATCCTTTAAGTAGGTCAAAGCTCCTGCCAAAGCGATGCTTCCGACAATAGCTAAAGAACCCGCAATCGCAACCTTTTCATCCTGTCCAAAAAGATAAACCAGAACCGGAACGGTTAGTATTGACCCACCCGAACCCATTAAACCCAGTGAGAGACCAATAAAAACTGCACCTATAATTCCTAAAGTCATAAAAACCTGTTTAAAAAAAAGCGTTATTCTACTGAAAAAATTCCAATATTAGAACTTCATAAATTAGCATTCTGTGATATACTCAAAAAGATGTTTAATCCCGAGTTGAGATTAAATCAAAAACAAAAATCAATAAAGAGGTAAAAGTTATGGGACACGTTGTAGTTTTAGGAGCTGGAATCGGAGGAGTTCCTGCTGCTTATGATTTACGCAAAGAGCTCAGCAAAGAGCATAAAGTGACTTTAGTCAACAAAGGAGAAAAATTCTTCTTTACTCCGTCCAATCCTTGGGCTGCTGTGGGTTGGTCAAAGCCTGAGAAAATTTCTTTGGATTTAACAAAATATCTGGGACGAAAGAAAATCGACTTTAAAACAAGCGGTGCCAAGAAAATTGATGCTGAAAACAACCGTTTGGAATTAGAAGATGGTGAAGTTGTCGAATATGATTACTTAGTCATTACTACTGGTCCAAAACTGGCATTTCACGAGGTTGAAGGTTTAGGCCCTGAAGGTGGACACACACACTCGATATGTACATTGGCACATTCAATGACTGCTTATGAAGATTATCAAAAATTTCTCGAAAACCCAGGTCCAATTGTGATTGGCGCGGTTCAGGGTGCCAGCTGTTATGGTCCGGCATACGAGTTTGCCATGATTGTCGATACCGATTTGCGTAAAAGAGGCATTAGAGACCAAGTTCCTATGACTTTTGTAACCGCTGAACCATATATCGGACATTTAGGACTAGGAGGAGTCGGTGACTCAAAAGGTCTTTTAGAGTCAGAAATGCGCAACCGCCATATCAAGTGGATAACCAACGCAAAAGTTGACAAAGTGGAAGAAGGCAAAATGTTTGTCACTCAAGTTGATGACAAAGGTGAAAAATACATGTCACACGAGTTGAACTTTGGTTTCTCCATGATGCTTCCTGCTTTCCTTGGTGTAGATGCTGTCATGGCAGTTGAAGGATTGAACAATCCTCGTGGTTTTGTCGTTGTTGATGAACATCAACGCAATCCGAAGTACAAAAACATTTATTCAGCCGGCGTTTGTGTGGCAATTCCACCCGTAGAAGCAACGCCTGTTCCAACCGGTGCACCAAAAACCGGTTATATGATTGAATCCATGGTCACTGCCGCTATGAAAAATATCAAAGCA
>JAGRJO010000203.1 GCA_020442725.1 Lysobacterales bacterium | reverse complement strand
ATTCTTTTACTCTGTAAAATTAAACACCTTATAATCATGATTATCTCTATTCGAAGAAATGAAAAACGATGAACTGCAAAATTTAGTCAAACAAGCACTTATGCTTGATACGGCTCATCGCACGCAATTTCTTGATAACATTACCGATAAAGACATCAAAAACAAATTGGAGTTCATCCTCGCCGATGAAACGCGCATCACCGATTTTGTTTTAAATACCTCAGCAGGGAGTGAAGTTTTACATGCCCCTGAAAATATGGAGTTCTCAGTTGGTGACAAAATAAGGCAATTTACTATCATTAAAATGTTAGCAAAAGGAGGCATGGGATGTGTCTATCTTGCCTATGACGAGAAGCTTAATCGCAATGTGGCTTTAAAAACCATGAGAAACGAGTTTTTAAAGAGCAAGTCAACTCAACTGCGCTTTCAACAAGAGGCTCAAATTTTATCAAAAATCAATCATCCTTCTATCTGCCAAATATTTGATATCATTGATGAAGAACAGAGTGATATTCTTGTTTTAGAGTTGATTGAGGGGGAAACGCTGAATCAAATTGTTGATAAATCCGAAAACCAACTGGATATATTTATACAGATTGCGTCTGCTTTGCAGGCAGCACACTCGCAAGGAATTATTCACAGAGATTTAAAACCGGATAACATCATGTTAACCAGAGATGGTTTAGTTAAAGTTTTAGATTTTGGTATTGCAAAGTCGGAAATAATAACAACACCTGAAATGATCAACAAAACGAGTACTGATTCTGAAAATGTTCTTCAGACTCAGGCTGGTTCAATGATGGGTACATTAATTTATATGAGTCCGGAGCAGGCATCCGGTAAAAAGGTAACAACTGCCAGTGATATTTATTCATTCGGTATTATTATGCAAGAGCTTCTTACCGGTTTGAATACCTATGTTCTCGATGATACAGAGAATCTTAAAAGACAAATCATTGATGCCAGAAAAATAAATACAATCAATATCCCCAAATCTTATCAGAGTTTGATTGCTGAAATGACATCAATTAAACCCGAAGAGCGTCCTGATGCTGAAGAAGTGAGTCGAAAACTCAAAAAAATCAAACACAAGCAATCTTCTAAAAAGACAAAAATTATCGTTTCAACTGCAACATTTGTAATTATTGCCTTAGTTGCTTTTTTGATTTGGAAGCAGGTTGAAAATCAAAAGATTACGAAAAAAAATGATTTCATTGCTGAAATTCAAAATGAAACTGATGAATTGAAAGTCGGATTAAGAAATATTTATGCCTTACCTTTACATGACTCCAGTAAAAATAAGGAAAAAATAAAAATCCAAAAGTTACATCTCCAAGAGAAAATAATTGATTCAAATGCTTTAAATAATGCTGAAAAAGATATGTATCTTGGAATGCTACTTATTGCCACTGATAATCATGCTGATGGATTGGCATATTTGCAAAAAGCTTGGGATGCCGGCTTAAATAGCGAAGATTTGGCTTATAGTCTGGCTCATACAAACAGTCTTGTCTATTACGATGAATTGAATGATTTTCTTAGCAAGAATGGCTATGTAATCAGACGTGATAATAAAAAAATTCAGGAGTTGGAGAAGCAATATCTACAGCCTGCTGTTACTTACTATCAGCTTGCTTCTCAAACACACCAAGAGACACCAAACATCACTAAAGCCCTCATTTTATGGTCAGAAAACAAAACCGAAGAAGCTATCCAAATTTTGGATAAAATCATTACTGAAAAAGACTGGCTTTTTGAAGCCTATATGTTAAAAGCCTCATTTCTTTACACAATCGGCCAGACACATATATACGAGGGACGATATGATATAGCTAATGATTATCGAATTCAGTCACTTTCTGCATTCAAAGATGCTCAAATCAGAGGCAGAAGTTATGCACCGGCTTACACAGGATATTGTTCCATGCAGGTCATTTTGTTGCTTGATAAAGTACAAAGAACCGGTGGTGATGTTTCCGATAATTATAATGAAGCTAGTAAATCATGTAATGAAGCCTTGGTGGTTTCGGATTTAAAATCAACGATATACACAAGATTAGCAAAGTTAAACTATTATTATTTCGTCGATCAGATGAATAAAGGCATACGAAATGGTGACTTATTGCTAAAAGCATTGATGTTTAATCAAAAAGCGATAGATCTAGAACCGTCATTCATTAACTACAACAATCGTGCAGAGATATATAATTTTTCTGCAAAAGCAAAAATAAATTGGGGTGGCGATCCTGAATCCGAAATTGAAAACAGTATTAAAGCCAGTGAACAAACTCTTAAACTGAGTGATTATAACAATGTTTTCGTTTACAACACGTTGGTAACTTCTCTGGATATCAGAATGAGACATCAACTGAATATAGGAGTTGATACCACTGATAGTTTTAATTCTGCAGTTGAATATTATGATAAAGCCTTATCACTCGATGATACTAACGATTACTCAAAGTTATATTTGATGGTGAATAATAGTAATCTTTATAATAATCAAATACGCAATCAGATTTTGAGAAATCTCGATTTTCAAAGTTTATTTGAAACTGTTGTGGAGATATTATTTGAAATTCAAAAAATTAACGAAAACGAACCTATCAGTCGAGCTGTTTTAGCTGAGAGTTATTTGTTAATGGCACAAAACATCGAAGCTGAAGATAGTCTCAAATACATCAATCTATCACTGAAAAGCGTTAATAAAGCCAATGAATTGATGAAAGATATTGGCGACTTTGTTGCATTAGAGGGTTATATCCGTGGATACAAAGAGGTTATAAAAGAAAAGGTACTTAATGAATCACCAGATTTTACATTATCCATTGAAATGTTTGAACGTGGTGTTGAACTGGATCCATCTGCGATTGATATTTATAGTGATTATGCAGAAATATGTCTTTTAGCAGCACAAGCTTCTGGTAATAAAATTGATGCAAAAAAACTTTTGCTGAAAGGTCTTAAAATGGCTGATAAAGCTGTTGAAATAAACACTGACTATTCCTATGGGTATCTTCAAAAAACAAAAATTATCGACTTTGCATTAAGAAAAAAAGTAGATATACCTTTTACTCAAAAAGACGCAGATGAAGCCTTTGAAAAAGCAAAATCAATCAATCCTTTGTTGAAAAGAAATTAGAACCTAAACCAAAGATGATTGAACTTTGTTGAAGAAATGCTATCATAGGAGCACACTTAGGAAATTATTTTGAAAGTTCGAATTCACAACATTATCACATTCTTGGTTCTGATGGCATTTGTATCACAGTCATTAGCAGGGCTGTTATATGCATGTGATTCGGACTGTAAACAGCATTCCTCAAATCAAAATTCAGATGCTAAAGAAACAAAAAGTTCAGCACATGCCAATCATCATGACATGAAAATTATGGTTGAAATGGACTCATCTGGAAAAGTTGACTGTTGCAAAAGCAATTGTCAATGTGACGAAGGAATTTGTTTTTCAAAAGTTTTTGTCAATCTCGGTGAAATTTCCTTTAGGTTAGATGCTTCAAATATTGAGTTGATTTCTCAGTCTTATTTCATCCAAAAATCACTTCCAACTTCAATTTATAAACCACCCATTTCTGCTTAATACAACCAAGTTGCGTCTTGAATTTGTGTGCAGACGCATTTCTAGTGTTTTTAATTTAAGTTATTCCGTCATCATATTTTGCGGATTCATTATTTCGGGAGAAAGAAGTGAAGAAAGTTTTAGCAGGTTTTATTATTGGTGCAATCCTTACAGCNACTGCAATGTATTTTTTATCAAACTC
>JAGRJO010000202.1 GCA_020442725.1 Lysobacterales bacterium | reverse complement strand
TAAATTTCATGTTATTATCCGAAACTGTTTTAATATAAGAACCAATCAGGCAATTTATCTTACAAAAAATTATGTCACAAGGAAATAACCCCATTTATAATTTCGCTCCGGGACCGGCAATGTTACCTGAGTCAGTTAAGCAACAAATCATTGATGATATGCCAAATTGGCGTGGAAGTGGCTGTTCGGTGATGGAGGTTTCACACCGCGGCACTCTATTCCGCCAATTGATTAAAGAAACGGATGAATTGATTCGTGAAATTCTAAACGTCTCGGATGAGTATGATATTCTTATGACTCCCGGTGGTGCAAGACTACAATACTCCATGATGCCGATGAATTTCTCCAGTTTAACCGGTAAAGCCATGTATTTTGTTCATGGTCATTGGGGCAAATCAGCAATTCTCGAAGCTCAAAAATTTTGTAATGCCAGACCGTTAGTGCCATATAATCAGAATGAAATCTACAGTTCTATTCCGAAATATGATATGAGTCAATTGGATAGCAGTTTCGATTATTTTCACTACACATCCAATGAAACACTCGAAGGTGTTGAGTGGCAATTTATTCCTGAAAACAATAACATACCGATGTTTTGTGATATGACATCGAATCTGATGACTCGTGAAATTGATGTCAATAAGTACAGTTTGATTTATGCCAGTGCGCAAAAAAATCTCGGAATTGCAGGAATTACAATCGTCATTGTTAAAAAAGAAATGCTGGAAAAAGCTCCCGAAAACTTACCGTTGATGCTGGATTATCGAACCTATTCAAAGCATGATTCGCTTTGGAATACTCCTCCAACATTTCCGTGGTATGTGATGAACCTGGTTCTTAACTGGATTAAAAATACCGGCGGACTTTCAGCAGTTGAAAAACGCAATCATGAAAAGGCAGCCAAACTTTATGAATACATCGATAACAGTCAATTTTACCAAAACAATGTGGATATTGATTGTCGCTCGAAAGTCAATATTACGTTTTTATTGAATGATGAGTCACTCAATGAAAAATTCGTATCCAAAGCTGAAGAAGCCGGAATCAAAGCCATCAAAGGACATCGTGCGGTTGGTGGAATGCGAGCCAGCATATACAACGCCATGCCAATGGCTGGAATCAGTGCCCTCATTAATTTCATGAAGGAATTCGAGAAAGATTATGGCTAAAAAGGATAAAGACAATCAGATTGATTTATCAAAATTAAGGGACAAGATTGACGGAATAGATGCGGATATTCAAAAACTAATCAGTCAGAGAGCCAAAATTGCCGCAAAAGTAGCGAAAACAAAGCACAAAGCTGAATCCGGCGGAGCGTTTTATCGCCCCGAACGTGAAGCTCAAGTGTTGAGAGCAGTTAAAGAACGCAACAAAGGGCCTCTAACGGATGAAACATTAGTCCGCCTTTTTCGTGAGATTATGTCTGCCTGTTTAGCTCAGCAAAAGCCTTTAAACATTGCCTATTTAGGGCCTCAGGGAACATTCTCTGAAATGGCGACGTACAAATACTTCGGACATTCTGTTGCGGCACTTCCGGTCACCAGTATTGATAACATTTTTGCAGAAGTTGAAGCCGGTGTTGCTGATTTTGGAGTGGTTCCAGTTGAAAACTCAACGGAAGGTGCTGTGAACAACACATTGGATATGTTTATATCATCACCACTCAAAATTTGTGGAGAGCTTGATTTACCAATTCATCATAATTTAATGAGTCGATTCACCGAACTCTCTGAAATTAAAGTGGTTTTTTCACATCGTCAATCACTGGCACAATGTCGCGGATGGCTGAAAGAAAACTTACCGAATGCTGAATGCATCGCTGTCAGTTCCAACGCCGAAGCGGCAAAGCGTGTGCAATATACAGACCATTCAGCAGCTATTGCCGGCGAAAGCGCCGCTGCAATGTACGGATTAGACATTCTACACAAAGAAATTGAAGATCGAACTGATAACTCCACCCGATTTTTAGTCATCGGTAAACAAATCGTCACTCCGAGCGGAGATGATAAAACTTCATTATTAGTGGCTGCCAAAGATCAACCCGGAGCTTTGTTTCACATTCTTAAGCCTTTAACAGAATGTGATGTCAGTATGACTCGAATTGAATCCCGTCCATCCAAACAAGGCAAATGGGATTATGTTTTCTTTATCGATATCAATGGTCATGTCGAAGATGAAAATGTTGCCAAAGCGTTAAGATTATTACAGAGAATTACGACTCTTTTCAAAGTGTTAGGCTCATATCCTAAATCTATTTCTGACAGTTAGTCAACTCTGCCTCAACACTGATTCGTGGATTACTGAGATAAACCTGCTATAATTCGCTTCTTTGTTAATGCCATTCCAAGCCAATATTAAGAGATGAATACAGAAATCATGCAGGCGTATGCCAGTTGCCCCAAATATATTGAGTTGTTACTTAAAGATGAGTTACTCAACTTGGGTGCGAGTTCCGCCTCAGAAAAATTGGCCGGAGTGAATTTTGAGGCAACATCTGAAACTTTAATGAGAGTTTTATTGTGGTCACGATTAGCAAATCGGATATATGTTTTGCTAAACACCATCAAAATTTCCAACTCCGATGATTTGTATAACGCAATTTCACATATCAAATGGAATGAACAACTCAACAAAGTCCCTCAAACTCTTTCTGTGAGTTTTAAAGGAACAAATAAAGAGCTTCGAAACACACAGTATTCTTCGCAAGTTGTCAAAGACGCAATCTGCGACCAATTAAGAGATATAACTGGAACACGCCCTGATTTTGTTAAATCTCAGGCTGATTTATCAGTTTCTGTCGTTCTCAAGCACAATCAGGCGTTGATTTATCTGGACATTAGTGGTAGAAGTTTGCATTTGCGAGGCTATCGAAAAAGTTTAACAGCTGCGCCACTCAAGGAAAATCTGGCATCTGCAATTCTCACGCGAGCGGATTGGCAAAACCTTTCCAAAAACAACTACAATCTGATTGATCCAATGTGTGGTTCAGGAACTTTACTCACCGAGGGTTATTTGATGGCTTGCGATATTGCACCCGGTCTTACGCATCCAAAATACAGCGTTTTCAGTTGGATACATTTCGACCAAAACCTTTGGGATTCATTGATTGAAGAAGCAAAAACCCGGATGCTGATAGGAATTGAAAACTACAAAGGACAAATCATTGGAGCCGACCATCATAAAGACTCCATTGAAATTGCCAATGAACACGCCTATCAACTTAATGCCGAGAATAAAATAGACTGCCAGCTCAAAACTTTGGATAGTTTTAATATTCCACCCAAAAATAATCTCATCGTCTGTAATCCTCCTTATGGAGTTCGACTGAAAAAAAATGTCGATAGTAGCTGGAAAAATTTGGCCCAATGGCTGGCAGACAAAGCATTAGAAGCAAAAGCCGCTATTATTACTCATAACAAAAATCAGGGATTTATTTTAGGTTTTAGAGCAGAAAAATCATGGAAGTTTAAAAATGGCGAATTGGACATCAATTTAATTGCATTTAATATCAACCAAGATAAAAAGCTCAATGTACCTGATGGTCAAAATTTCGCTTTGCCTGAAACAGCTCAGATGGTTGCCAATCGAATTAAAAAGAACCAATCCAAACTATCAAAATGGCTAAAAAAAGAAAATATCAACGCCTATCGTGTTTATGATGCAGACATTCCTGAATATGCTGTTGCGGTTGATGTTTACAATAATCACATAAACATTCAGGAATATAAAGCTCCGGCAAGTGTGCCTGAATCCAAAGCCAGAAAACGTCTGGATGAAGCCATCATG
>JAGRJO010000201.1 GCA_020442725.1 Lysobacterales bacterium | reverse complement strand
ATCGAAGAAATTCAATCTTTGTCCGAAGGAACCATTGCGGTAAAGCGAAGCAATCATGCCTTGCTGAATACTTTTAGAGATATTTTTATAACGACCGCTAAGCGGTAATAATACAGCAATGTTTTTATAGGAGTTAATTTGTGAGAAGAAAATTTTACCCGGATGATTGGGCCAACGTCTTTGCCAGTCGTTGATTGAATCCTGATCGGCAGAATTTGAAATGTATGCAGCCTCTAACCACCCTTGTTCCAAAGAAGATATGTTGATATCAAATAATGCTTCGGCCAACTGAGTTTCCGGAATTTGCAAAAGGATATTGATAATTTCATCACTAATTTGAATATCATTTTCATATTTGGACAGATTGATTAGTGTCTTCGCAGCTTCTAATGGTTGGTTGCCGGCTAATTCAATTTTTGCACGAAGCATCATAAACCTTTTCCAGAGTGGATTCGATTCATCAATCGATAGATTCGATAGTATTGAATTGCTTGCCTGAAGTTGATTGTCATGCAAGAAAAGTTCTGCTTTGATCAGTGAGTAGAGATTATGATTTCTCAGATTTATCTTTGAAATCAGTTGAGCTGACTTATCATACTGATACAATTGAAGATAACTATCAGCTGCAAAAAGTGCAAACTCAGGAGATTTGTGTTTATCGAACAAAAGCTCAAATTCTATAGCTGCCTTTTCGAAATTTTGCTGTTGATAATTATAACGAGCACTTTCATAACCAACAATGTTATTAATATCGGGTTTAGTGTTTTGCGTTCCGCAAGAACTGATTAAAATAATCAGCAATATTAAAATAATTTGTTTCATAATTCGGTTATGAATAGAGAAAAATGATAAAAGACACAGGTACATTATATATCGTAGCCACTCCAATTGGCAATTTAGATGACATAACTAAGCGAGCTATCAGCATTTTGTCAGAAGTTGATATTATTGCTTGTGAAGATACCAGACACACCGGAAGATTACTGGCGAATTATGGAATCAAAAACAAATTGGTTAGTTTTCATCAGCATAATGAAAATCAGTTTGCTGAAAGTTTGATTGATTTACTTAATAAAAACAATAATATAGCATTAGTCTCGGATGCCGGAACTCCTTTGATAAGTGATCCCGGTTATCCGCTGGTTAAACTGGCTCATGAGAATCATATCAAAGTTGTACCTGTTGTCGGTGCCAGTGCAATTATTGCATTGTTATGCTCCAGTGGGCTTCCGACTAATGAATTTCTGTTTACGGGTTTTCTGCCGGCAAAATCCAAACAAAGGCAAGAAGAGCTTAAAAGAATCCGTGAGAATCCCTTTACCACTGTCATTTATGAATCGACACACAGAATCATTAAGTCACTGGAAGATATGGAAAAAATTCTAGGAGAAGACAGAATCATTGTCATCGGTAGAGAATTGACCAAAACATTTGAAACCATCAAGTTGGGTAAGGTGAGTGAAATTCTTGATTTTGTTCAATCAGACTCTAACCAAACCAAGGGCGAATTTGTTATCGCAATTTCAGCATTAGAGGTTGAAAAAACCGAAGATGTCTCAGAGCAACAAAAACAACTGGCTCAATTACTTTCCAAAGAACTTCCTCCCAAAAAAGCCGCAAAAATCACAGCCGAATTTTTAAATGCGAATAGCAAAAATATTTATAACTTTCTCATTAAATAGTTTTTTGAAATTTATAATTGTAGGAAATTTCCTACAATTTTTTCAGAAAATTGCTGACAGTAAAAAATTATCATTTGTTTACAATTTGTTCATCAATCAAATTTTGGGGAATAATTATGAAAAACAATGTGAATGATGCGATTGGAAGAATTAAGCAAAGAGTTAATGTCTTACAGGAAAGAAAGGAAATCCAAAAGAAAATCAGGTTTTTGCAACGCAGTATGGTGCAAGTCTCGCTTGGAGCACACCCGGATCGACCTGAACTCTATAAAAGTTTGAGAAGATCTCTGGAAAAAGCCAGACAGCAATTGCTCGAAAATAAAAATAACAATCTTGCTTTGAGGTCATAATGATGAGTAATCAATTGGAGCCTTTATTGAGAGAAATTGAAAAAATCATTGCAACCATTGGTGATTACGATATTGGCAGGGTCAGATTCTCAAGTTGCGAAAGACAAGAGCTGACAAGATTGTTTAGGAAGAAATTAATGGAAGCTAAAAAATTCAGCCATAATATTCGGATTGTCAGTTAACAAAGCTTTTATGTTTCATCGAAGCTCAAAAGTTGAAATAACCGGCAGATGATCGCTTGCTATTTTTGAGGTTTTCTTTTTATACGTTTTAGTTTTTAACAAGTTAACTTTGCCTTTGTAGTAAATGCGATCCAACCCTCCTCTGGGACTGAATGATGGAAATGTTTTTGTTGCAACTTCACCTTTTTCAGTTGTTTTATCGGTGGCACATTTGAAGTTCATAGCTTCAATAAACAATGCTCTTAATAATGAACGCCAATCGTTAAAATCACCTGCAACAATGCAATTTTCATCTTCTGTTATTTTTCTGTATTCTGCTGAACGAAATAATAAACCGGCCTGCTTTTGCCTTTCTTTGGCGGATAAACCCAAGTGTAAGTTGAAGACCTCTAACTCTTTTTCATTTGGCAATTCTAAAGTAGTATGTTGACAACCACGACGTTTTTTGTTTTCAATTGTGAGATCGATATTTCTTTCCCTGAGAATAGGAAAGCGACTGAGTGTGGCATTTCCGTAGTAACCCTTACGAAGTGAAACATTATGGCCTAAGGCAAAATGTTGATAGTTACAGGCTTGGGATATTTCTTTTGCAAGGTTTAACTCTCTGGATCGCGGAGCTCCTTCATCAACTTCCTGTAAGAGCACAATATCAGCATTGATATCATTCAGAATATCAATAATTCTTTCGGGTTTGAATCTGCGATCAAGACCAATAGCTCGATGAATATTGTAAGTGACCAATTTTATTTTCATTATTGGCAGTATATTGAAACCGATTTTTTTGTAAATATTTTATTGATTTGCACTGTAGAATAAACAGTTAGTATGGATGTTTTTTCATCTCACAATAAACAATTGGTAAAACTCATTGACACTATCTCAAGAGCGGTTAAAATTTAGTATTGAGTTCAAATTCCAAATTTTCAAAGAGTTAATGTCCATTCACAATCAGCATAAAATTCGCAGTTTTGTCATGCGTGCAGGAAAACTAACAAGTGGACAAAAACGAGCTGTAGATGAGTTGTTGCCTCAGCTTCAATTGGATGAAGTTAAAACTTTTAATAAACAGAAAATATTTTCCAATAACAACCCTGTTTGGATGGACATTGGCTTTGGCAATGGAGAGTCGTTAATTCATGCGGCTCAATTGTATCCCGATGTCAATTTTATCGGTATTGAAGTACATACTCCGGGAGTTGGTCATTTACTGTTGAATATTGAGAAACTGGGACTGAAAAACATCCGGATTTATCATTCAGACAGTGTGGAAGTTATTACAAAATGTTTTGAAGAAAACACTCTTGATGCTATTCACATATACTTTCCTGATCCTTGGCATAAGAAAAGACATCATAAGAGACGTTTGGTCAATGAAAGTTTTATGAAATTGATTTCTAAGAAACTCAAAAATGACGGCAGACTCCATTTGGCAACAGACTGGCAAAACTATGCGGAACAGATGTTGGAAGTTATTGGTCAGTTTCCACAGTTTGTGAATACTTCCTTGAATGGTGGTTTTATTGAGAGGCCGGACTGGCGACCGATTACAAAGTTTGAAAGAAGAGGTTTTAAATT
>JAGRJO010000200.1 GCA_020442725.1 Lysobacterales bacterium | reverse complement strand
AGTCAGGCCTTTTCTATAGTCGGAGTTTTTAAAATCTTTCATACAAAAATACTTGTCTTTATCACGACCCGAAAAAAGCCAATCGACTTCAATATCTGTTTTTGCAAACTCTTTTTGCATTGCTCGAGCGCGGCTGATATGACCATTCCCTGTTCCTTGAACACCATATAAGATTTTCATATTAATCCCATCCAAATTATTGTGAATTTTGAAATGCTGTATCCCATTAAAACGCCGACAAGAATATCTGTGGGAAAATGCACTCCAAGCACAATTCTTGATAACCCAATTAATGCTGACCAAAGGAGTAAAGGTATGGTTAACACTGGGATAAATAAGGATGAAATCATTGAGAAAAGAAAAGCGGAAGATGTATGACCGGAAGGAAAGCTGAAAGCATCGCTTGGTTCAATATAATGAGGTACATTTGCTACTCTATATGGTCGATTCCTTTTGAGAGTATTTTTTAAAATATAGTAAAGAGGTCGTTCAATCGCAAACCCCAAAGCTAAAGCCCAAAAATAACTAGATTCGCCTTTTGTGAAAATTAACGACGATAGTCCAAACAAAGCGTACAGCCAACCATCACCGGATTTTGATATCCATCGGCTTACAGGAAGTAATTTTGAATGTATTGATGCGTCTAATAATTTATGAATACAAATCACGTCCCATTTATGCAGCCAATTTAAGGTTCTCATCTTTTATACCTCTTTTTCTACTGATGAGGATTTTAGAGTGATAATGTTTCAAAAATATGGCGGTTTGGTTAAGAATTCATGACATGTTTTGTTTTTTTATCATATAAATTTGAATTAAAGAACTTAAAACTTCGGACAATTCTTATCTTAAATGATAAAAATAGATCTGTGTGTCAGTTAAAGGACATTAAGTTTGTTTATAATTATATGAATCAAATTAACTGAATAAAAATGTTTTATAAAACTTTACTCCTTAGCGTTTTATCTGTATCAGCATTTGCGAGCGAACATACTGATGAAGCTGATTACCTGATGCAGTCCTATCTGAAAAACAACAACTTTGTTGAGAAATTGCCGGATTATTCTGACGGTAAAGCGATGGGTGTACATAAATCTATGTCAACTCACTTTTCAATTAATGGACAATCTTCTATCAAGGGAAACATTCAAATCGAGAAAATATCCGGAAGATTTCGTTTACCCTTGGCAAAAACCGATAATATCAGTTATCAACATAAACAAATTAAAGTTAATGCAACAATCAAAGTACATGAAGGTGTTTTGAAGATATATAACCCTGTGGATATCAATTTTTGGAATATGGCGAAATTATTTATTAGTCATCCGGATAGAAAGTCTGATGATATTTCCAAGTGGCAACTCAAAGGATTTGTTGAAAAGACAATTGATAACTCTAAAAGTATAACGGCGCAAGTGAGTTTGTTAGCTATCGGTAATGGCTACTATCTTTTGCTGGCAAGCGAGGATTCGGTTTCCGGCGTGGAAATTGAGCTGAAATAAAAAAGCCTGTAATGAATACAGGCTTTAAAAGGTTAGCTTGAAATTATTATTACGCTTCTTTTAGAAAATCCTCATAAGATTGAATCTCGACTGATTTTCCTGTTTTTAAGAACTCGCTGATTTCGTTTTTATAAATTTTCTCAAAAGTCTTTTCAGCTTCTTCAAGATTCTCACTCAGTAGCTTCATGTTTGCTTTCTCAGGAGAAGAAGGAGGTGCAAAACCACTGGCAACTTTTGAATACAGATCTGCTAATTTCTCACGCAACTGCTTTTCCGCACTACCCACATAGTTGTCACCAGAAGTGATAACTAAAGTTTCTTTCAGGCTTTGCAACTGAGCAATTAAATCTTTATTATCTTCAGCGTCTGACTCAGCTGCTGCCAGATAAGCATCAATTTTATAAACAAGATAGGCAAGTTCCTGATTCATTTCATATAAAGACATAGTGGTTTTATAAAGTTCAGTTCTTTGCTTATCTGTATATGGAGAATCAGGGTCGTTCTTTAGAACAACTTCGGTTTCATAGCTTTCTTTACCTTTTGTGAATACAACTTTGTATGTTCCCGCTGGGGCTCGAGGAGTTGTTAATCCACCAAATGCAAAGGTTTTAGCCTTAGCCAATTTTGGTCTTTTCAGCATTCCATTCCAGTTAACAATATTGATGCCCTTTGCTTTTCCGGCAGGAAGTTCCGCGACCATATTGCCATCTTTATCAAAAACTTCCATTTTTGTTTTTCCAAAAATATGTCGTTTCTGTAAATAGTATGCAATTCGGGCATTGTCATTGGGATTAGGACCAACAAACTCCATTTCGGTACTGTATCCACCAAAACCACTGGCTTCGTTTATCGTTTTTGCTTTTGAAGTAAAGAAATGAACCGGTTTACTTAAAACATCGGCATTGATTTCACGCAATGGACTGATATCATCAATGATGATAATACCTCTACCATGTGTTGCCATAACCAAATCGTTAGTTTGTGGTTGTAATTCCAAATAATGAACGGCAACCAAAGGCATGTTATTGGTAAAGTGACTCCAGTTTTTTCCCCCGTCTATTGTAATGAAAAGCCCTCTTTCAGTTCCCAGAAACAACAAATCCGGGTTCTTATAATCTTCCTGAAAACTACGAGCAAATCCTTGAATGTCGTCTGTAACTAATGATGTCCAGCTCTTGCCAAAGTCGGTTGTTTTAAAGACATACGGTGCTGAATCACCGGCAGTATGACCGTCAAATACCGCATAGGCTGTTCCTTTATCATGAGCACTTGCCTCAATGTGATAAACCCAGGTGCCTTTCGGCAAACCTGAAATATTCGACTCCACACTTTGCCATTTCTTACCTGCATTTTTTGTTACCTGAACTCTACCATCATCGGTTCCAACCCATACGATTTTTTCATCCAAAGGAGATTCTGCAATAGTAAAAATGGTTCCGTAGTTTTCAGCTCCTGAGTTATCTTTAGACAAACCACCGGAATTTTCTTGGTTCTGTTTGGAAGTATCATTGTAAGTTAAATCTGATGAAATCTTTTTCCAGGTATCGCCGGTATCATCGGAGCGGTATAAAAACTGGCTGCCCATATAAATACGATCCGGTTTATTGGGACTTTGAACCAATGGTGCGTTCCAGTTAAATCGAAGTTTCGGGTCGCCCTTCTCAGCCAATGGTTGTATGGTTTTAACTTCATCCAAAGCTTTGTTGAAACGCCAAACATTTTCAGCTCCTTGCATTTCAGAATAAACAATATCTTTGGTTGGATGTTTAATCACTCTGAATCCGTCACCAAAACCAATACTTTCCCAGTCTCTGGCTTCTATTCCACCCGGAGAGGATGAAGGTCCGTACCAACTACCATTGTCTTGTAAACCACCATAAATATTATAAGGTTTATGGTTATCAACACTGACATGATAGAATTGTGAAATTGGTAAATTGGCGACAATTTCCATGGTATTTGTACCATCCCATGTTCTGTATAGTCCGCCATCAGTCGCAACATACATGCGATTGGAGTCATTGATATCAAAAACAATATCGTGAATATCCGGATGCATTTGCCCCAGGTTTTTAAATGTTTTTCCACCATCGCGACTGATTGAACCAAAAACGCCCGCTTTGACAACAACATCCGGGTTTCTCGGATCAACAGTAATTCTGGAGAAATAGAACGGACGCACCACTAAACCAAAATCATTGTTCAAATGATTCCATGATTGACCGCCATCATTAGAACGGTATAACCCTTTTTCGCTATCTTTTTCAGTTTCTAATACCGCATAAACAATATTGCTGTCAGAAGGAGCAACAGC
>JAGRJO010000001.1 GCA_020442725.1 Lysobacterales bacterium | reverse complement strand
ATAAACAAACAACAAAGAGACACTACACAGGTGTCAAGGAATACCTATGACAGAATATAAAGCCATCGCTGAATCTAAAAACTTCATCGTACTCGATAAATACAGCAAGGAATGGCAGGTAGCTGAGACGTACCAAAGCGAAGATGCTTTAGAGCGCGAGCTGATTCAGGATTTGGTCAATCAAGGTTATGAATACCTACCTGCGCTGATTAACCCGGAAGCCATGCTTGCCAATGTTCGTGTGCAATTACAGGCACTTAATAACGTCGAGTTTTTAGAGGGCGAGTGGCAGCGCTTTGTCGAGACCTATCTGGATAAGCCCAGCGACACCATTGTTGATAAAACTCGAAAGATTCACGATGACTATATCCACGATTTTGTGTTTGACGATGGCCGCATTCAAAATATTTATCTGTTAGATAAAAAGAATATTACACGCAACAAGGCGCAGGTGATCAAGCAGTTTGAGCAAACAGGTAGCCATGCCAATCGCTACGATGTCACCATTCTGGTAAATGGCCTACCGCTAGTACAAATTGAGCTGAAAAAGCGCGGCGTGGCGATTCGTGAAGCCTTTAATCAGGTTCATCGTTACAGCAAAGAGAGCTTTAACAGCGAGCATTCGCTGTATAAGTACTTGCAGCTGTTTGTTATTTCTAACGGTAGCGATAGCCGCTATTTTGCCAACACGACGAAGCGCAATAAAAACAGCTTCGACTTCACAATGAATTGGGCGAAGGCCGATAACAGTCTGATTAAAGACCTAAAAGACTTTACCGCTACCTTCTTTCAGAAAAATACTTTGCTGAATGTACTACTACATTATTCGGTGTTTGATGTTAGCGACACGCTGCTGGTCATGCGCCCCTATCAGATAGCGGCCACCGAGCGCATTTTGTGGAAGGTGAAAAGTTCGTTTGAAGCGAAAAACTGGAGCAAGCCAGAGAGCGGCGGCTATATCTGGCATACCACAGGCTCTGGCAAGACCTTAACCAGCTTTAAAGCGGCACGGCTGGCCACAGAACTTGAATTTATCGACAAGGTTTTCTTTGTGGTCGACCGCAAAGACCTCGATTATCAGACCATGAAGGAATACCAGCGCTTTTCACCCGACAGCGTGAATGGTTCCGATAGCACCGCTGGCCTCAAACGCAATCTGGATAAAGACGATAACAAAATCATCGTCACCACCATTCAGAAGCTCAACAACCTGATGAAGAGCGAAGGTGATCTGGCTATTTATAACAAGCAGGTGGTGTTTATCTTCGATGAATGCCATCGCAGCCAGTTTGGTGAGGCGCAGAAGAACCTGAATAAGAAATTCAAACGCTTCTACCAGTTCGGTTTTACCGGTACGCCAATCTTTCCGCAAAACGCCTTGGGTGCTGAAACCACCGCCAGCGTGTTTGGTCGGGAATTGCATTCTTATGTAATCACTGATGCCATCCGCGATGAGAAAGTGCTCAAGTTCAAGGTAGACTACAACGATGTACGCCCTAAGTTTAAGGAAATAGAAACCGAGCAGGACGAGGAAAGGCTGAGTGCCCTCGAAAACAAACAGGCCTTGCTACACCCAGAGCGTATCCGGGAAATCTCCCAATACATTCTGAATAATTACCGCCAGAAGACCCATCGTCTGCAAGCGAATGCGAAGGGCTTTAATGCCATGTTTGCGGTCAGTAGTGTTGATGCAGCGAAAGCGTACTATGAAACCTTTAAAACATTGCAGGCCGAGGCCGAAAATGGACCTACAAGTAAACCTCTGCGTATTGCGACTATCTTCTCATTTGCTGCCAATGAAGAGCAGGACGCAATTGGTGATATTTTAGATGAGAGTTTTGAAGTCAGTTCCATGAACAGCAGCGCAAAAGAGTTTTTGAGCGCCGCGATTAACGATTACAACGCCATGTTTAAATCTAACTATGGCGTGGACAGTAATGGTTTCCAGAACTACTACCGCAATTTGGCCAAGCGGGTAAAGTCCAAGGAAATTGATTTACTGATTGTGGTAGGTATGTTCCTGACCGGTTTCGACGCGCCAACGCTTAACACCTTGTTTGTGGATAAAAACCTGCGTTATCACGGCTTGATGCAAGCCTACTCACGCACCAATCGTATTTATGATGCCACCAAGACCTTTGGCAATATCGTGACCTTCCGTGATTTAGAGCGGGCTACAGTTGATGCAATTACCTTGTTTGGCGATAAAAACACCAAAAACGTGGTGTTGGAAAAGAGTTACAAGGAATATATGGAGGGCTTTACCGATGTAGTCACTGGTGAAGCGCGGCGTGGTTTTGTGGAGGTAGTCAGCGAGCTGGAGCAACGCTTTCCTGATCCGGCAAATATTGAAAAAGAGTCTGACAAGAAAGCTTTTGCCAAACTATTTGGTGAATACCTGCGGGTTGAAAACATCCTGCAAAACTACGATGAATTCGCCAGTTTGAAGGCACTACAGAGCGTAGACATGAGCGACCCGGAGGCGATAGAAGCATTTAAAGCCGAGCACTATCTGGATGATGAAAAACTGGCAGAGCTACAAACCATAAGCCTGCCTGCCGAGCGCAAGGTTCAGGATTATCGCTCGACCTACAACGACATCCGAGATTGGCAGCGCCGGCAAAAATCAGCCGAGGACAAAGAGCAATCCAATATCGACTGGGATGATGTGGTGTTTGAGGTCGATTTGCTCAAGTCTCAGGAAATCAACCTCGATTACATTCTGGAGCTGATTTTCGAGCACAACAAAAAGAACAAGAGCAAAGTGGATCTGGTGGACGAAGTGCGTCGCGTGATTCGCGCCAGCCTGGGCAACCGTGCTAAAGAAAGTCTGGTGGTCGATTTTATCAATCAGACTGACCTCGACAATATAGGCGATAAAGCCAGTGTGATCGAAGTCTTTTTTGCATTCGCCCAAGCAGAACAACAACGTGAAGCTGAAGAGCTAATCAGTGCAGAAAGTCTTAATGCTGAAGAAGCCAGACGTTATATCGGCGCTTCTCTTAGGCGAGAATATGCAAGTGACAGCGGTAAGGATTTGAATGATATTTTGCCTAAGATGAGCCCATTGAATCCTCAACACTTAATTAAAAAGCAAAATGTGTTTCAAAAGATCTCTGCTTTTGTCGAAAAGTTTAAGGGCGTAGGTGGAAAAATTTAGCAAGCATTTAAAACTAACCATCTGAGGGAAGATTAGCTTAAAACAACAAATACTCGCTAAACTTCCCACGCATACAATGATTGGAGGACATGGATGATGAATAAGCTCCGGCGTTGATGATTGCAATATGCGTCATATCATCGGATACTGTAAACTCCAAATTTTCATACCAGACATCCAGAGCTTCGTTAATATTGCCGACAATGCTGAGTTTTTGAGTGATTCCGTTGGTTGACATTGCTACAGGAAGAAAAGGCATGTCGTAATAAGCCGGTTCCGGAGCCAGATTGAATCCGGCATTGACACCGAGAAAAAGTTTGTCCTTTTTGTATTCCAGATAAGTGGTTTCCAATAGCAATAATCCGGCATCCTTGGCAATGTATTCACCCGGTTCAACAGCCAAAGTGATATCAAATTGACCCAGGTTTTTATGAATAGTGGCTGCCCATTTGTTTAAATCGAGTGATTTTTCGGTTTCAGTATGAGGAACGCCCAAACCTCCACCAATATTTATCATATCCAAGTCCGGTAATTGTTCAATAAACCAATGGCTGGCTTTTAGCACGTTGGATAATTGTTCCAGTTCGGCATCGAGATAACCGCAACCGGTGTGGAAATGTAGTCGAGTGATTTTAAGCCCATGTTTTTTGGCAATTTGCAGAGCTTTTTCAAATTGTTCCCGATAGATTCCGAATTTGGTGATATTTTCACCGCAATATTGCAGTTTTTCATTATTGGTACGGCAAATTCCGATGGCTGGATTGATACGAATACCAATCTCGCTATTCGGCTTTAGTTGTCCCCAACTATCAATGCTGTGCAAGCTGTCGCAATTCATCAGGAGTCCTGATTTCATTGATAATGATTGCAAGTCCGCTTTGGATAAACTGCTTCCTGTATAAGAAATTTCATTGGCACCAAAACCACACGAAATTGCTAAATCGGCTTCTGCCGGAGAACAAGCATCAATTCCGCAAAGCCCTGATGTTTTTAAAAATGTCAGCAAAGGAGCAAAACGATTCGCTTTCATTGCGTAAAAGATTTTGTGCTTGTTTTTAAAACCATTCTCGTTAAGAGCTGATTTCAGCCTTTGCAGATTATTGATGACTCTTTTGGAATTGTAAATAAAACAGGGTGTTTCCAGTTGGTTTGCCAGTTGCTGAACTTGTCTCTCAGCAAATTGCAAGTTGTTGTTGTGATAGTGCAGGTCATTTCTTTCCCACCATTGCATGGATTTCATAGCTAGGGTCCGCTCAGTTTTTTCAAGGATGATAAGGTTTCATTCGTCAAAGGCATCTCTTTTCTGCCAAGAATTAAACCACGACAGTTGGCTGAACCACAGGAACAATGAAACTGTTTGTAAAGAACATCTTCAGTACTCGCATAATCCATATACAAAAAACTATTCGCTTTGATTTGGCGTAAGGCTCTTACAGTGCGGTTTTTCATATCGACAATGACATTCGGATTGCAGGAATGCAGCAGATATCCGACAAAGTATAAATCCAACAAGTGATTGGTTTCATCAATTTGTAAAGTGTGTTGAGTGATTTCTTGAGTTACTTCCCCATGTATTTTGGCTAGTAATTCTCCTTTTTTAAAAGGTTTATAACAAAATACTCCTTTGCCTTCGATACCATTTTTATCAACGACTTTAAAGTCTTTTGCTTGTGGAAACCATGGGTCGTCTCCGTATTCTTTAGGATATAACATGATGTTTTCTCATAAAATGTTAGTAAAAATACCCTTTCTGTGAATTGGAATTATTTCAGCCAAATCAATTTCGCCTTATACTCTTAAAAAAAAAATAATTAAAGTAAAATTTCATCTGCGATATCATTTTATTTACAATTTTTTTGCGTATTTTTTGGCAAGAAAAAGCTTTAAAAAACTAATGATTTAACATGTTGATTTTAAATGGATTTAATTAATAGAAGATAATGGAGTAAAATCAAGGTTGCAACCTCGAAATTTTATGTGATAGAAAATGTCACAGCTTCAAAATCAGTAGATTTTTATTATAAATACAGGAAGTATTTTGAAAATCAAATTATAATATCGGCTTTATAAATTTTAAATTGAAAATATGGCATTACATTTAACTCAAGCAGCAGCGGAGCGAATTGTAAAATTCCTGCAAAAAGATTCTGAATCCGTGGGTTTTCGCGTGAATGTGGTTAAAACAGGATGTTCCGGTTGGGGTTATGAAGTGGAAATTGCTCATCAAATTTCTGATGATGAGGTGGTTTTTCAGGATAAAGGAGTTGATTTGATTGTTTCACAAGAGGCTTTGGAATTGATTGACGGAACAGAAATTGATTTTGAACAACAAGGTATCAATCACGTTTTTGTTTATCACAATCCTAAAGCCACTGGTGAGTGTGGTTGTGGTGAGAGTTTTACAGTTAATTAATTCTCAAAATACTTAAATCTTCCCAACTTCATACCATTTTCTCAACCAGCGATCCAGCGGATAGAGAATTTTATAAAATGCCGGTACAACCAGAAGTGCCAGTATGGTTGAACTAATCAGTCCACCAATGATTGATAATCCAACCGGAGAGTTTAATTCGTGTCCGGCACCACTTCCAAAAGCTAATGGAATCATTGCTCCGACCATTGCAAAAGTGGTCATCAAAATAGGTCGGAGTCGTTTTTCACCCGCCTGAATCAATGCTTCATCAATCGTTTTACCTTGTTTAATGGCTCTGTTGGCAAAATCAACTACCAAAATAGCATTTTTACCAACCATTCCCAAAAGCAAAATAATCCCAATCATGACAAATAGTGAAAAATTATTGCCACTCAAACCCAACGCCGTTATAACGCCGGTAAATGCCAATGGCATGGTAATCATAATAATAATCGGTTGCACCAGAGATTCGTACAATGCGGCAAGAATCAGATAAATCAGAATGACCGCCAAGCCAACCGCTGTGCTGAATGAAACAGCAGTTTCTTTCATTCTTTCAACATCCCCTGAAAATGTGTAGTTATAACCTTTTGGAAGAATTTCGGGAAGTTTTTCTTCGACTTGCTCAACAATGCTATTGAGGGGAACTTCTTTCAGGTTGCTGCTAATCATGACTTTTCTTTCCCTGTCAAAGCGATTGACAGAGGCTATAGAACTCCCTTGTTCGATATTAATTAAGCCATCGAGGAAAACATATTCACCATTCGCACTTCTGATTTGGAGTTTTTTAAGGCTTTCCATATCGGCTCTGTTTTGGTCATCAAAACGTAAAGTGATGTCATATTCGCGACCTTTTTCCTCATAGTTGCTGATTTCAATATCGCTGGAATAGTTGGACGATAACAGAGTTGCAATTTGTGCGGCAGTAATTCCAAGTCTGGCAGAATTATGTCTGAGAATAGAAATGGTAATCTCTGGCTTGCCATCCTGATAATCGCTGTCAATATCAACAGCGCCTTCAAAACCACCAAGCATTTGAGAAACTTCATTTGAAATTTCCTTGAGTTTATCAAGGCTGTCACCTGTGATAACGATTTGTACCGGAGCGTTACTGGTTCCTGTATTTATTGGCGGAATTTTCTCAACCGCTAAGGTCATGTCTTTAATAAAGTCTAACTTTTCGCGGTATTGGTTGATAATTTCAACTTGTCCAATGCTACGCTCAATCACCGGTTTTAATTTGATGTAAAGCAAACCTTTGTGTGATTCGTTGGAATCGGTATAGCCAATGCTCAATGCATAGTATTCAACATTTTCATCTTTCTTGATCAGTTCAATGATGGGTTGCATCTTTCTTTGCATTTCCCCTAAAGATGTTCCGACTTCAGCTTTGGCGGTGATTTGAAACTCGCTGTTATCTTCGGTAGGTACAAAATCCATCCCGACATTAAATATTTTACCGGACAGAATTAACAAGGCAAAGGTCACTAAAACAGTGATATATTTAAAACGAATCAACGGCTTGAGAATGGCAACATAGCCGTTATCCAGTTTTTTTAGGTATTTCTCTGTCACCGCATGAAATTTGGATTCTTTGTGTTGTAACACTCTGGCACTCACTGATGGAATCAGCATGATTGCGACCAAATAAGAAATCACCACGCCGGAAGCTACAGTGATCGCAAAAGCGTTAAAAAACTTACCAACCATTCCGCTCATAAAAGCGATGGGAATAAATACAGCCAATAACATTGCAGAAATTGCCAGTAATGAAAAGGCAATTTCATGGACTCCTTCATAAGTGGCTTTGAAAGATTCGACGCCGGATTCCATCTTTTTGCTGATGTTTTCAATCACCACAATGGCATCGTCAATAAAAATACCAATTGCCAATGTTAAACCTATTAATGTGAGTTTGTTCAAATCATAACCAAGATAATTGATAATGGCAAAAGTTCCGATAATTGATGTTGGAATCGCCAGAGCAGAAACAATGGTCGCCGTGATATTTCTAAGAAAAGTGAACACAATAACAATCGCCAGAATAGCTCCAAATATCAAGTCAAATTTAACCTGATTGACGCCTTGCAGAATTTTATCGGATTGATCTTTAATGAGTGTGAGTTCAAAATCATCACCTGCAGTCTCTTTCAAGTTCGGAAAGATTCTTTTGGCTTCATTGATGATTTCGATGACGTTGGTTCCCGGTATTTTCATCAGGTTTAGCATCACACCTTGCTTTCCGTTAAAAGTGGAAATACTCACTTCGTCACTCAATCCATCATAAACCTGAGCGATATCTTGAAGTCGTAAACCGGGGCGAATTTCAATGTCTCTCAATGTTTGAATTGATTTGGCATCTCCCTGAAATTTAATAATTAATTCCTGAAGATTGTTAATGCTCTTACCTGAACTGGACTGAAAGTTTGCCGATGCAATAATTGTCTGTAATTCTGAGGAAGAAATTTTGTACTTGTTGAGAAGATAAGGGTCAACCATAATGCGTATCTCACGATCACGGTAACCATCCATATCAACATCGCCGACATTGGGAATTCTTTGCAATTTCGGTTTGATTTTTTCATCCACTAATTGCATTAATGTTGATAAGTCTCCGCTTTTGCTACTAATGAAAACACTTATCGCTTCACCGGCAGTACTGATTTTTTGTACTAACGGAGCTTCACTGTCATTTGGAAGAACGACCCCTCCAATCTTTTCCCTGACATCATTTGCAGCAGCTTCCAAATCTCTTTCCAGTTCAAAATGCACCACTACAAAACTCACTCCGGCATAACTGGTTGAAAACAGTTTGTCGATTTGGTTAATACCGGAGACAGCCTCTTCAATTTTGTCAGTAATTTTCGATTCTACAGTTTTAGCATCCGCACCCGGGTAAACTGTTTTAATGGTGATAATAGGAAAGTCAACATTTGGAAATAATGCCAACGGCATAGTTGTGTAGGATTTCAAGCCAAAAATAATTAACGCCATTACTGCCATTAAGATGGTAATTGGTCTGTTTATTGCAAACTTATACATAATTTAACGATTCCTGATTATTTATTCAGTAGCAGACGTAATAATTTTTCCTTCACCAAACATACCGACTTTGATGCCCTCTACAAAAACTTGAGCATATATTTTTCGGTTGTCTTCATTGGCCTGAGGATAAATTCGGTCAATTTTGGCTTTGTGTTGTTTGGAATCACCGTCAACGGTAAATATGAATGAATCACCTATCTTGACTTGATTGTTATACTTTTGATCAAACTCGGCAACGAGAACTCTTTGACTCGGACTTTGTATGGTGAAAGCAGTTTTAATCATCTGTCCGCTGACAACATCTCCCGATTCAATATATCTGTGAGTGATCACTCCATCGAAAGGGGCTGTCAAAATGGTTTTGGCAAAAATTGTTTTTTCATACTCAATTTTTGCAAGAAGACTTTCGTATGCAAGAGCATATTTATCCAGCTGAGATTTGTCGATGAGCTTTTTTGCATACAAATCTTTATGGCGTTCATATTCCAGTTTGGCGTACTTCAGCTCAACCTTGGTTGCGTTGTGTGTAGCAATCAAGTCATCGCTGACCAAAGTGGCAAGAACATCGTCTTTTTTCACTTCGCTCATGATATCCGCATTGATGTCTTTGACAATTCCACTATAACTAAAAGCCAAGTTGGCATTTTGTCTGGCGTGAACGGTAAATGTTGCATAAACCTCTTCTGCAAAGAGTTGATGGCTGAAAAGGAACAGGATAATTAATAATGATTTCTTCATTTTTTTATTTCGATAAGATTAAACAGGGTGTTGATATAATTTTTAAATTCTTTTTTGGTGTCTGTGTTGGTCAGCCAAGCTCTGAGCATAGCTCCGGACTCACTAATCATGATGCCGCCGATGAGGTTTTTGGACTCAGGAATAATTTCATTCTTCTCGATTCCTTCATTAATGATGTCGGTCAGCATGGATTTCATAAATGAATTGCACTCGGCATTAAATTGATGCATTTCATCCGCATTTGAATCAGACAAAGTGATACTGACAAACTCTTTGTAGGTTTCTAAATGTTTGGAATAATCTTTATCCTCTTGGAGTAAAAAATCCATGAGATAAAAAACTTTTTGTCTGGTTGATGTGTTTGAATCAGTTCGAGAAGCGATATCCTGCTGATGCTCAGCCATCAAGTTTCTGATGATTTCATAGACAACATCTTCTTTTTTTGAGAAGTATTCATACACCGTTCCTTTGCCAATTCCTGCGGTTTTTGCAATTTCAGCGACGGTTAAATTCTTTAAACCTTTTTCCAAAAGTAATTCTGTGCATGCAATTGCAATGTCTCTGCGTTTTTTGTCTTTATCTACAATTATAGCCATAAATAGTTTATCCAAAATAATAAATGACCGATGGTCGGTCATTTTTAAATTTTACAGATTCAGAATCTAAATTCAATATTTATTTTGAAATATAAATCAATAACTGAAATTTAACTTGCTGATTAAAGCCGGAGAGATTATTGATAATTCTTTTGCATTTGCTCGATGGTTAATTTGACTTTTTCTCTGAGAGAATCCGGGCTAAGCACCGTGATATTTTCGCCATAGCGTAAAATATCCATCACCAACTCAGTGTCGTTGTTATAAGGCACTTCAAGGAATAACGAACCATCTTTCAATTCCATCAAATTTTGTTTGGAGTGCCATTGCTCTTTGGCAACCCAACCTGCGACTTGCTCCGACACTTTGAGGCGTGCGGTGTACTTCGGTTCACCGGAGAAAATTCCATAAGAGCCACTAAAATGCTCTTTCAGAAGTTTTTGATTGACCTCAATTGCGGGTTCATCGCAAATTTTACAACTGACAATTTGTTCTAATGCAAAGCTACGAATCGCTTCGCGTAAATGACACCATGAATCCAGATACCAGGCGTTTTTGTAGTTCGTTAATTTCAATGGTGAAATGCTTCTTTGGCTGGTTTCTTTTGTTGAGCGAGCCAAATATTCGATTTGTAGTTTTTTACCGTTCTGCAATCCTTGAAAAACTTGTGAAAAAATTTCCGGATCGGCTTTTCGGAACAGTGCATAAATGATTTGAATGTTTCTCTTATCCTTGATGCCGTGTTCTTTCAGCAGATTGGAGATGTTATTTAGCAAGCGTAAAAGAGGTTCTTTCAACAGACCTTTTTGTATATCTTCAAGAAGATGACTTGCCATTAAAAGAGCTTCAATTTCATCAGATTGCAATCTCAATCCGGGCAGTTCAAAGGAATCATCACCATGATAATAAAATCCACCGTTGTTGGCATCGGTCTCAATAGGAGCACCGTAACCATCGCGTAGGTCACCAATGGTTCGATAAACCGTTGCAATGGAACACTCAAGGCGTTCGGCAATGTATTCCTTGCTTATCGGATATTTCGCAGCTTTCAACATTTGATCCAAAAGATAGATTTTATCGTGTTTTTTCATAGCAAACTAAGTTTGGTTTCATTTTGAATTACTAGGCATTTTATACCATAAGTTTACAATGATGTTGTAGAAAAACTTTGCTAAGGTTTGAATTGGTAAATATTATTTTGAAACATAAGAGAGGTTTATACGCATAAGCGATATTGACCGAATTTAAGTAATATCGTAAACTCAAAGATTAAGAATGAAGAGGGATGGAGTCAAATGTACAAAGAAATTATCGATTTCTGGTTTGAAGAAATTGAGCCCAAACAATGGTGGCAAAAAAGCGAGGAATTTGACTCGTTGATTGAAAATCGTTTTGGAACGATACATAAACAAGCCATTTCGGGAGAATTGTTTCAATGGCGAGAAACATCTGTAGGAAGTTTGGCTGAAATCATTATTTTGGATCAATTTTCTCGTAACATGTTTCGTGATAAACCAGAGTCATTTGCTTATGATGCAATGGCTTTGACTCTTTCTCAAGTTGCAATTTCCAAAGGTTTTGATACGGAATTATCTCAAGCTCAGTGTGTGTTTATGTATATGCCGTTTATGCATAGTGAATCTCAGCTGATTCATGAAGAAGCTGTCAAACTTTTTACAGCTTTGGGAGTTGAAAGTAATCTGGAATTTGAGTACAAACATAAAACAATTATTGATCGGTTTGGTCGTTATCCTCATCGCAACGCAATATTAGGTCGTCAATCGACTGAACAAGAGATTGAGTTCCTTAAACAACCCAATTCCAGTTTCTGATTTTTTTAGCGTATGACAACAATCACTATAAATCCAAAACTCAAGGCCGATACTTTTGAACTTGGTCAGCTTAACGAACAAACATTATTGTTGATGAATAATTCTTTAGTTCCGTGGTTTATTATTTTACCAAACACACAAGAAACAGAACTTTTTAAATTGGATAAGGCTGAAAGAGCCAAACTGGATAAAAATATTGACTTACTTTCAGGGCTTCTTGTTAATCATTTCAAAACCGACAAACTGAACATAGCAACAATTGGCAATATTGTTTCGCAGATGCATGTTCATATTATTGGCAGAAGTGTTGATGATGCTTTCTGGCCGGGAGTGGTTTGGGGTCGTGTTGAAAAAACCGAGTACAAAAAAGAAGAAGTAGAAAGACTGATACAATTATTATTGCAAGAGTTTACGAATCATTTCTGTAAAGCTCACATCTAAATTTGCAAAGATGAAGAGCAGAAAATACTGCTCTTCATTTTAGAGATTTATGCAAGTGCCTTACTGATATATTTTTCAATATCTTTCGGTTTGGTGGTTGGAGCAAAACGCTTAATCGGTTGTCCGTCTTTACCAATTAGAAATTTGGTGAAGTTCCATTTGATTTTTTTCCCAAGTGTTCCTCCCAATTCATCTTTGAGATATTTGAATACAGGATGAGCATCATCACCATTGACGTCGATTTTATCGAACATTTTGAAGTCAACACCATAATTTTTGACACAAAAACTGGCTATTTCTTCATTACTGCCCGGGTCTTGCGATGCAAATTGGTTGCATGGAAAACCGAGAATTTCCAATCCCTGATCTTTGTAGTCCTCATATAATTTTTGCAAACCTTCAAACTGTGGCGTGAGTCCACACTTGCTCGCTGTATTAACAACGAGAACCACTTTATCTTTGTAATCGGACATTGAAACATCGTTGCCTGAAATATCGGTTGCGGAAAATTCGTAAAACTTACTCATAAATGTCTCCAAAAAGTTTAAGTTCATTATATGGGGAGAGATTCTTACAAATCAATAATGAGAATCAATTGCAATTAGAAAGCTCTAAACAATTTCAAAATCGTGAGTGATTTCGACAGTTTTCTCTAGCATTGCTGAAACCGAACAATACTTTTCAGCAGAAAGTTTAATCGCGCGTGAGACTGACTTCTCATCCAAATCTTCACCGGAAACTATAAAATGAAGGTGGATATCCGTAAAAATACGCGGGAACTCATCACGACGATTGGCAGTTGCCTTGATTTCGAGTTTAGTGATTTCCTTTTTGGATTTGGATAAAATTAATTTGACATCAATTCCGGCACAACCCATTAAACCCAGAAGCACCATTTCCATTGGTGAAGGTGCGCACTTTTCTCCGTCTTTGACAGTTGGTGCATCCATTATAACAGACTTGTGACTATCGGTTTTTCCGACAAAAGTATAATCTTGAAGCCAATGTGCTGTGACCGTTTGAGCCATTTTAATATTCTCCGATTGATTTAAAACTGAATATAGCGATAATAGTTCCAATAATTTTTTCTACAAGTCCTATCTTTCAGAAAGTGAAAAAAGTTGATTAAAATCAGATATATTCTTCCTGTTTTGATAATAATTTTTAGCTCCTGGTTGGTTTCGGTTTCTTTGACTCGAATACGAATTCAGACCGAAGCTGAAAATAAATTATTGAATTTACAAAAAGAAATTTCACCGTTTGTGTGGAATTTTGAGAGTGATTCTGATGTGGTATCATCGTATTACAAGTACTGGCAATATCGACAAGAGAAAGGTCTGTTGGGTGCCAAAAAAGGTAGTAATCCGCGAATTTCACTGAACTTTTCTTCCGAAATTATCAATAGTGGTATTCATGGAAACATAATCATCAAATCACCGCAAAACATAGATGCGAAGCTGCTCCTTCAAGCGAAACAACAACTGGATGATGATTATTTTTATTACAGCTATAACATTCCGTTGCAAGATAAAGAAAACCATATTGATTTAACAAAGTTGAGTTGGATTGGTCTGAGTGATATTTCAGAAGAAAAGAAACCCTTTAAATGGGGTAATCTGTCGCAAAAGATTTCTTCAATTGTTCTAATATTCGAAAATCCCAATGCGGATATTATACTTGATGAAATTTTATTACCATATTCTTCAACACCAATGACTGAGGCGACAACAGCAATTAATTGTGATGGTGATAATATCGAGACTAAAAATATACTTTTGTCAGATATCAATATTTTTGAATTGCAAGAGTACTGTCTTTTTCCGTCAAAATATATGTGGCTGAAAAGTCATTTGATAGAGAAATTTCCTGAAAGTATTCTAACAATTAAAGGCATAAGTTCATGGCAAAGTCCGAAATTACATAAAATCAATCATCAGTATAGTTCAATAGAGTCAATAAACGCTGTTTTGTATGCGTATGTACTACTTGTGTTGATTATTGTTTATTGGGTCTTTAGCAGAAAGCCAAAAGTCATAGACTCTTGGGTTTCAACTATTAGTGAACCTAATTTATTAAAATCCTGGCTATTTATTTTATCACCAACAATTCTGCTTTTCATTCCGATGCTTTGGATGAATCAATTTAACTTGGCGTTTTTGAATGCATTTCCTCAATACTTTGTTTGGGCAATGGTTCAGCAGTTTTTTCTGGGGTTTATACTGTCAGAAAAAATCTTTTTCACAAAAACATGTCATCGTTTTTATTCGGCTTTGGCAGCCTCTTTAATTTTTGCAACACTCCATTTGCCATCTTTTGCCATGTTTGGATTAACATTTGTTGCCGGATTATTTTGGGCTTATAGCTGGCTCAAATTTAAGAGATTGCTGCCTTTGGCTCTGTCTCACTCTTTGCTAGCACTAGTCTTGTATGCAATTATAGATGAATCGGTGCTCTATTCAGCAAAAGTGTTTCAATGGTTCTGGAAATAATTTGTGCAAATTTACACATTGATAATTATTCTCATCTCCTTATAATTTGAAGCTCGTGGGTAAACGCTACGACTTAGGTCTGGTCAAAGCCTAGACAGTAGCTATTTTAGTGGGATTGCACGGCTCCACGGCTGTGCGTTAGCCAGTTACACCGCCCGGTGTAGCTGGCTTTTTTATTTCCGGCATTTGTAAAAATCCAGAAAAAATTTGTAACCTTAAGCCTTATCTTTCGTCATTTATTTATAAATATTTCATACATCTTCTGTTTTTGTGTATATTTCATGTACATACGTTTATGAATAATAAAAATGACAAACTCTTCAAATACTTGTCCTAATTGTGAAAGTGTCAATTCACCGGAAGCTAATTTTTGCCTCAACTGTGGGCAAAAAAGAAAACTAAGAATACTCAGTGTCTGGTCGATTATTTCCGATTTTTTCTCAAGTATTTTTAATTATGACTCCAAAATCTTTACCACCTTGCGTGGTGTCTTTATCCCGGGGTTTTTAACAAATCAATTTCTAACCAATAAAAGAGTTTCCTACTTTCCTCCGGCACGGACTTTTATCTTTCTGATGTTTATATTTTTTGCCATGTTGTTTAAGGAATCCGGGCAATTAACTCTACAGAGTTCAACCAATGAAAATGATGATGTGGTGATTACAGGCGGTGGTGATGATAGTATTTATGACCTTATGGAACAAGGATACGTTGAACTGAGATACGATAAACTTATCTCAAAATTACGATATGAATTTAATAATCAAATTGAACTCTCTGAGAAGAAAATAAAGGTTTTGGAAAAAAGCCAAAGTGAGAAAGTTAAAAGTGTTCTAAAGTCCTCACCGGAGTCATTAAAAGAACAAATCCAACAACTGAAAGAGTCGATTGTAAAACTGGATGAAATTGAGAAGGACCTGAATATTGATCGAACAAAAACAACCAACATTAAGCTCGTATCAACAAAAACTTATGATATTAACATTTTTGATATCAGTAATATGCCTATCAATCAGTTGATTGAAAAATATGAAGTGAGTGGTTTTTTTGAAACTTTATTAATGAATCAGGCCTTGCGACTCAATAAAAATGCCACTGCATTTCGGGATTTCATAGTAAAAAATCTTCCTTGGGCTATATTACTTGAAGTGCTGTTAATCTCAATGGTTGGCAAGCTGTTTTATATTCGTACAAAGAGAAAATATGTCGAACATTTTGTTTTCTTTTTGAACCTCCGATCGATGATCTTTGTCACAGGAATTATAGCAATTCTGCTTCCATTGAGTTATGGATATTGGTTTTGGAGTATATTGGCAGCACTCATTTGGCTATTCAGTTTTATATCCATGCTAAAAGTTTACCGCCAATCAATTTTTATGACTTTAATAAAAAATATTGGATTGGTCTTTTTTGATACGGTTATTTTATTCCTCTCTATCATTTTGGTCGTGATAGCCAGTTCACTCTTATTTGGAAATATTTAATGTACGATAAAATTACAATCAAGGACATCATCAAAGCTAGTCATGATGTTTATAAATTTCTTAAACCAACTCCGTTAAGACATTATCAGATTCTCAGTGATATGCTGGGTACAGATGTATGGCTCAAACATGAAAACCACAACCCAACCTGTGCTTTTAAGGTTCGGGGTGGAATTCATTTAATGTCCACTCTTACTGAAGAACAAAAACGTAACGGTGTATATACAGCTTCTACTGGAAACCATGGGCAATCGATAGCATTTTCAGCCCAAAAGTTTGGTGTAAAAGCCAATGTTTTTGTCCCAAAAGGTGCAAACCCCGGTAAAGTGGAATCCATGCGAGCTTTTGGAGCCAATGTTGAATTTTACGGAGATGATTTTGATCAGGCGAGGGCAGGAGCACTACAAGCGGCACAAGAAAACAAAGGAATGTTCATCGGCCCGACTGATGATGTTTTGATAAAAGGTGTCGGAACTTATGGTTTGGAAATCATCAATGAATTACCGGATGTGGACGTCATTATTGTTCCGGTTGGAGCCGGAAGTGGCGTTTGTGGGACAGCGATTGTTGCAAAGTCGATTAATCCTAAAATCAAAATCATCGGTGTTCAATCCGCACAAGCCCCGGCTCAACAACTGAGTTGGAAGATCTCAAAGCTCATAGAAGCCGAAAACCACACAATTGCAGAGGGCGTGGCGACCGGTGTACCGTTTATGAATACACAGGAAATTATGTGGGAACTGGTTGATGATTTTGTGCTGGTTGATGATAAAGAAATTATTTCAGCCAATAAAACTCTAATTGAAACCACTCATAATTTAATTGAAGAAGCATCGGCGGCAACTTTTGCCGCTGCTTTGAAATTAAAGTCAGCACTCAATGGCAAAAAAGTTGTCCTGGTGATGAGTGGCGGAAATATTTCAATGAAAAATTTATCAAGTTTATTCTCAATGGCATAATTCAGAAAGATTTCAGAAGTTATACAGGTTTAAAAATTACCAATTTTTATAATTGATTCATTTTTAACAGTCAAAACCATGAAATTCAAAATTCTTCTTTCATTATTATTGGTTTCACCAATTATCTTTTCTGCAACAATTATTGTTGATGATACTGTCGGCGGTTCTATCAACTCTAACGGGTTGTGTTCGATTACTGAGGCTATTGTTGCTGCTAATACAGATTCTGCTGTGGATAGTTGTCCGGCAGGTGATTCGGGAAATGATACTATTGAGTTGAGTGTTAATATTGTTCTAACGGAGCAGTACGAGAATATTGACACCGGCAGTCCAGGTGACTCAGGACGAACCGGAACGCCGGGCATCACTTCAATAATTACAATTGATGGCATGGGACATACACTGGAGCGAGATAACTCACTGGCTTGTAATGAAGATTCAGTTTCTGATGCTACAGAATTCAGGCTTATGCGGGTCTCACCAAGTGGCGAATTATATTTGCAGGATATTACTTTGAAATATGGTTGCGTGAACGCGGATACAAGTCTATTCAAATTTTATGGTGGCAGCATATTAAATGATAATGGAATCCTCGAAATCACCAGAAGTAAAATATCAGAAAATCAGGCAAAATTTGGCGGTGGTGTATATAACACAGGTGACATGGAAATTAGAGATAGTGACTTTTCGTCCAATTACGCCGAAACAGGTGGAGGAGCTATTCACCATGCATCCGGAGTGATATCACAGATCAATAATAGCAGGTTTTATAATAACCAAGCAGGTAACAATGGAGGTTGTATAAGGAATACAGCATCTATTACCAATATAAGCCAGAGCGTTTTTACAAATAATACTTCATTCTATGGAGGTTGTATTAGAAATGACTTTAACGGTACTATAACAAACCTATACAACAGTACTTTTTCAGGAAATATAGGTTCAACATCTGGTGGTGGAATCTCAAATACGAGCGATATTGTTCTTATGAAGAATATAACCTTCTCAAATAATTCATCAGGAATCTTAGCCGGTGGCGCAATCAGCAATCTGACCGGAGGTGTTATCCAGTTGTTTGCCAACTCATTATTTGTGAATAACGTGAGTGGCTCGGGAGGTGAAGATTGTGAGAATAGTGGAAGTATAGTCACAAGTAATAACAATATGTCCGATAATTTGTCAGGAGGTTGTCCCGGGTTATTAGGTACAGCTCTTTCAGCATCAACTGTTGGTTCTTTGGCAGATAATGGCTGTGTCACCCAGCTAGCGGGTGATAGGTGTGTCGGAACTCATGCCTTACTTGCTGGCAGTGAGGCAATTGATGCAGCTGTCAGTGGAACGGCATTCGATCAGAGGGGGTTTTCGCATGATGGCATGCGGGATATTGGAGCATTTGAATTCCTGACGGGCGAAGAGCGTTGTCTGAATTTAGGAATGGATACTTCAGGAGTTTTTAGCAAGTCCGTGGCTTCTGCTCATGAATTCAATCAATCTATTTTTTGTGCGAATCTGAATTCATCGACTACTGACACGATTAATTTCACAGCCGATATTGTCCTAAGCCAACTTATAGAAGATGATGTCACTTATGGTCATACCGGAACCCGTGCCGTGAAATCTCCAATGATTATTGATGGAGCGGGACACAGTTTGGAAAGAGATAATTCGCTGGCTTGTAATAATGATGATATTCAAAATGATTCTGAATTCAGATTACTAAGAGTGGATAGTAGCGGAGATTTGCAGCTGAAAAACATAGTGTTGAAGAAAGGTTGTGTCAATGGAGCTTTCAACGAGAACTGGTTCTATGGAGGCGCTATCTACAATTCAGGTTCGCTAGCGATGGCAAAGACTGCAATCTTATTCAACAAAGCGAATCGCGGAGCAGGGATTTATAATACCGGAACTTTGTCAACTCTCAGAAACAGTACTTTTTATAGTAATAACTCTGAATCCGGCGGAGGAGCAATGTTTAATGATAATGCTGTAACAACAATGAGAAATAATACCTTTTCCGGAAATGATTCCGGCAATGCTGCGGGTGGAGCAGTAGGGAATTCAGGAACCATTGACAGCATCAAAAATAATACATTTTCCGCAAATGGCAATAGTTCAGCCGGAGGAGCCATTGCAAATGTATTGAGCGGTACGATTTCATCATTGGAAAACTCCTTATTTCACAATAACTCAAGCAGTTCAGGTAATGATGATTGCTTTGACGATGGCAGTACATTCAGCGGTAGCAATAACATGTCTGACAATATTGCAGGAGGTTGTCCCGGATTACGTTTGACAACATTGACACCTTCTACTTTGGGGATTCTTGAAGACAATGGTTGTTCTACACCTTTAGCCAACGGTAACTGTATTCAGACTCATGCCTTATTGGCTGGGAGTGAAGCTATTGATGAAGGAGATGTGAATGCAACAACTCATGATCAAAGAAGTTTTCTTGCTAATGGTATTCGTGATATCGGAGCGTTTGAATATGAAGGAATCAATGATGTCATTTTTACAAATGGGTTTGAATTGTAAGATTTCTAATAAAAAATTCATAACTTTTTCAGAATTAAGTCAGGTTTGAATTTTTTAGAATTTTTATAATACAATGAATTTTTAAACGGTCAGAACTATGAATTATAAGTTTATATATTTTTTACTGCTGGTTTCATCCACTGCATTTTCTGCAACGATTACTGTTGATGACTCAGCAGGCGGAGCTATCAATTCGAACGGATTGTGCTCCATCACCGAAGCAATCGAAGCGGCAAACACAGACACTGCTGTTGGTGATTGCCCGGCTGGTGATGCAGGGAGCGATACCATTGAATTGACTGTGGGTGTTGTTCTGACTGAAAGGTATGAAAGTAGTGTCACTCATGGTGGAACAGGGACACCGGCTGTTGTGAGTGAAATTACAATTAACGGGAATGGATATACTGTTCAAAGAGATAGTTCACTTGCGTGTAATGATGACAGTGTTTCAGATGCATCGGAATTCAGGATATTCAGAGTCAGCGATTTAGGAACATTGAGTCTGAATAACATTAGGTTAAAGCATGGTTGTGTCAACGGAAATGGCGGTTCAATAAATAAATTTAAGGGTGGAGCTATTAAATCGGAAGGGACTTTGTCGATAGAAAATAGTGAAGTCAAATTCAGCTCAGCAAATGTCGGAGGAGGTATTTACAGTTCGGGTCCATTACCAGTTGTCAACAATAATATCATCTCAGATAATTATGCTTTTGCTGATGGTGGAGGAATACAAAACTTCGGTTCAATTACAATGTTCAGTAATAATATTGTCTCAGATAATAGTACTGGCAGTACAGATTCTGAAGGTGGTGGAATTTATCAGGGTAATGCAACCGTTGCATTATTTGATAACAACACGATTTCAAGAAATGGTGCTATTTATGGTTCAGGATTAATGAACAGAGGGATAATCAATGCATTGAATAATAGCACTTTCTATAACAATGAAGCATTGTATGGAGGAGGAATTCGTAATGCAGGAACCATTGTTGCAATTAATAACAGCACTTTTTCAAATAATGAAGGTGATGATAATGGTGGTGCTATTTCTAATATTGGCTCGATAGACAATATCAACAATTCATCATTTTTTGGAAACTTTGGAGGTCTGGCATCGGATGGAGGAGCAATTTACAACAGTGTTACGAATGCTATCACCTTAAACAATTCACTTTTCCACAATAATTCCGCCGATAATGGGGATGATTGTTACAGCACTCCGGGAAATATATTTACCGGAACAAATAATATGTCTGATAATAACTTTGGCGGTTGTCCGGGTCAATTACCAACCTTGTTGTCAACATCAACGGTAAATCCCATTGCTGATAATGGTTGTGTTGTCCCGACTGCCGATGGAAGTTGTACCAAAACGCATGCTTTGAACATGGATAGTGAAGCCGTTGATGAAGCCGTATCGGGAACAGCTAATGATCAAAGAGGGTTTGGTAATTTAGGTACACGGGATATTGGTGCTTTTGAGTATATGTCCCCAGCAGTACGATGTCTTGCACTAGGGATGGATGTGACTTCCGATTTTAGTAAAACAGTAACCTCTGCTCATGAACTGAATCAGGCAATTTATTGTGCCAATATCTTTACAGCAACAACTGATACTATCATTTTTGGGAATGATATAGTTTTAAAACGTGTTGAGGATAATGATGCAACTTATGGTCATACCGGAACCAACTCGATAAATAGTTCTGTGATTATTGATGGCATGGGCTATATTCTGGAAAGAGATAGTTTCCTGGGTTGTAACAATGACGGAATAACGAATGATTCCGAGTTTAGACTGCTTAGAGTGGGATCTGCCGGTGATCTGGACTTGAGTAATCTTGTTCTTAAACGTGGCTGTGTGGATGGAAATTCAAACACTGAAACTTTTTATGGTGGAGCCCTATTAAACTCAGGCGATTTGGTCATCGCAAAAACAGCGTTCCTAACCAATAAAGCTCATCGAGGAGGGGCTGTTTATAATGAAGGACTGGCTACTGCAATCAGGAAAACAACATTTTTTAATAATCAGGCAAATGCCGGTGGTGCCGGGTTCAATGCCGGAACTTTAACCAAATTAAGCAACAGCACTGTGTCAGGAAACTCGGTTGATAATCTTGGCGGAGGGTTCGCAAATACCGGAACACTCACCGAGATTCTCAATGTTACTTTTTCGGGGAATTCAGGAAATAATGGTGGTGCTGTATCAAACAGTTTAACCGGAGTGATTTCAAGTCTAAACAATTCTTTGTTTCACAGTAATTCAGCAACGACAAGCGGGGATGATTGCTATAACAACGGAGGCACTCAAAGCGGTAGCAACAACATGTCAGATAACGCATCCGGAGGATGTAACGGAATGTTAGCCACGATTTTAACACCTACAACCTTGGGTGGTTTGGAGGACAATGAATGCGTCACACCTTTTGCAAATGGAAACTGTGTAAAGACACATGCTTTACTGGATGGAAGCGAAGCCATTGACTTGGGTGATGCCAACTCAACAAACCAAGATCAACGAGGTTTTGCTGTCAATAATATTCGCGATCTTGGTGCTTATGAATATGACAGCCCTGATGATGATCGTATTTTTAAAAATGGTTTTGAGTAAGTACTTATTTGAATTAGTTATCGGTTTTTAATTTCCGATACAAAAACCGATTCGGGTGAACAGACTTTTGTAGTTGTTTGTTAAGTGCTAAGGGTTGTCCCAATATTTGATTACAAAGATATTCTGCAAGCAATGGGGCAGAGCAGAATCCACGAGAGCCCAATCCTGTCAAAATATATAAGTTATTGATTGGATTGGGTTTTGGATATTGCTTCCAATGTCTGCCGTGATGAATATCATGATAATCTTTGCAAAATTGCTTCTGGTCAATAACTGCACCGCAAACCGGCAAATGATCCGGTATGGTGACGCGAATCCCGGCACGAGTTTGATGGCTTTGGAATCTTAATAGTTCGGAATAGTGGTCGGTATCTTTCCAAAATTCAATATTTCTCTGCCAGTGGTCTTCTCCAGGAAAAGCCGGCTGAAACCATTGATTCTCAGGCAAATGATCAAAAGTTGCACCACAAGTTTGAACTCCATTCGATTGCGGAGTGATATAACCATCCGCGAGCTGAACATGAGGGCTTTTGGCAATAATAGAGTCTGAATTCTCAGTTTTAAAATAACTGATTTGACCATGCTTTGCCGTTAAAGGCAGATGATAATCAATGTCAGAGTTGGCTAAAAGCTGAACGACATTAATACCATTTGCCAGTATTAACGTCTTACATTTGTGTATTAATTCACCATTTGAAAAATGATGCCAGAGTCCATCTTCAAACAGAATTTTATCTATCTCAGCATTGATATAGTTGTCAATTTTTTTGAATTTATCTTCTGCATGACCTTGAGTATCCAACCAACCGGCTGAGGGATAAAGAATGCCTCTATCATGATATTTGATCAGTAATTCCGGCAGGTTGAATTTGTTCAGCAATTTATCCTGCCAGCTTTGTTGTTTCTCTGTGAAAGCCAGATGATGAACTCCAACCGGATGATAAAACTGATTTGAATAGTATCTGACAGCATATAAAAAAGCCGTGAGATAAAAACGAGCTTCTGGCGAATCATTCAAATCAAAAGAGGGCATGACCATCGCCTGGGGATTTCCCGAAGTTTCCAAACAAGGTTTAACTTGCCTGTCAATCATGGTGGCTTTTTTGCCATAAGAATAAAAACAATCGGCAATGCTCAACCCTGCAATTCCAGCGCCCAGAATGGTAATTTCATCTTTTTCCTTGACTGAAAATGTTTGCGCCCAAGGTTGTTTATCGAATATTTCGGTTTGTTCATCTTGAAATGTGGCAGTCAGCATTTCACGTTTTTTACCAAAACCTTTTTTCTTTTGAATAACAAAACCATTTTCCGTCAGTTGTTTTTTTAATGGTGCTGCAACAGAATATGTTGATAAGGTGGTTCCTTGATGTGAAAGTTGAGAAACTCTTTTAAAAAGTTTTTCAGACCACATTTGTGGGTTTTTACTCGGAGCAAAACCATCCAGAAACCATGCATCAATTTTGGCATCCAGGTTTTCAAAAGCATCGACACAATCACCGAAAATCAACGTTAATGTGCAGTTAAATTCTTCAAAGCGAATGCGATGAAAACCATAGGTTTTGATTTGGGGATATTTCTCCAGAAATATTTTTGTAAAAGGTTTGAGGGTTTCTATCGGTGATAAAATATCATCTAACTGCTGAATATCAAAAGGAAATAACTCACAGCTGATGTAGTGTAATTGCTGGTTTTTTTCATGGGTTTCATGCCAAAGTTTTAAAGTGTTTAGAAAATTAAACCCAACCCCAAATCCGGTTTCAGCAATGGTAAATACCGACTTTTTTTTCCAGTTCTGAGGTAAGTTATTTCCATCAAGGAAAACGTATTTTTTTTCTTCTAAACCATTGTTTGGTTGGAAATAGATGTCTTTGAAGTTATTTGAAAGAACAGAGTCGTCTTCGATTTGAACAATTGGATTTGTTGTAACTGCCAAAGGAAAAGGATTTTTATTCATGGATATTTATCGAAGCTTCAAATTTGATACTGTTATCAGATTGTTCAAAAACAGTATTGATAATCTCCGGCTGATTGTGAGCCTTTTTTAAAATATTCCCTAAAACTTCAAATTCTTTTTCATGATTTTTATTGCCTTGTAGTTTGAGTTTTTCTGACATTTCGTTGAGTTGTTTATCAACTTCTTTCGGGTCTCTTTTCAGCCTAATTATTTTCTCACGAATGCTATCAAACCATATTTTCTGTTCGTTAGTTGCATAAACAGCCCGGGATTTTATCAACGCTGCGTGTTCCCACAGCCATGCATGGTTGAACTGATAATCTTCAAATCCGGATTTGGTGACTACAGCTGTTCCAGAGTTTCCGTTTGGTCGCAATTGCATGTCAATTTGGTAAAGTGAGCCATAATAAGTTGGCAACGATAACATATTGATAATTCGTTTTATCCAGCGTATGACAAAACGATAATCCTCACCCGGCAACTCGTTTTGGGAAATAAAGACAATATCAAAGTCGGAGTTCAGATGCATATTCCCAACTGCGAGTGAGCCATAAGCAACTACTATTAAATCATTATTGCAAACTGAGGAAGGTAGTCTTTTTTGTGTTTGTTGCCATGATTGTTCAATCACATTTTTGAGAATAAACTCAGCAAGATTTGTTAATATTTTTGAGGCTTGAACAGCATTGATGATTTCATCAAAAAAAGCGGAAACAGTTTTAAATTGAATCATTTGCTTGAACTGACAAAGCAACTCATGGAACTGCTCTTCATCCTGAGATTTCTGTTTTCTGATTAATAAATCCCATTGCTCAGAAATGTGAAAATCATTGTTGTCAATAGTGTGAAATAAACTCTCCAGCAGCATCGGGTTTTTGGCGATGGAATCTGAAAAATAATGACTTTGGGAAATTTGATGAAGTAATTTTTCCAAAATTAAAGGCGATTCAATCAACATAGAAAGATAACTGCTTCTTTTACTGATGGCATTGATGATTTTCTGAAACCGCCCAATGATTTCATCTTGTTGGTTAAATGGAGTCAGTAATTGAGACATTGCATCCCATGTATCATAAATTTTATGTTTGATTGATTTCGGAAAATTTTTCTCAGCAACCTGGTCTTTGATTTTTTGAATTTCCGGGTTGTTTGTCGTTGGTTTGTTATTCTTTTCAGAGAACAATTGTTGGAAAATCTCGTTAACATTTGCTCGGTGAGTGCGCAATTCTTTTAACAAATCATCGGTATTTTTGAAATTCAAAGATAGCGCCAGAGTTTGTTGATCGTTTGGTAAATGATGAGTGCTGGTGTCATTGATGATTTGGCAAAGATTTTCCAACCGACGAAGAAACATCCATCCATCTGACAGCTTTTCAAATTCCTCAGAGTTGAGGTGTTTATATTGCTTCAACTGCTGAAGTTGAAACCACAAATCATTGCCGCGAAGTTGTTGATTTCTGCCGGCAAATGTCAGTTGCAAGGTTTGTACAATAAATTCGATTTCGCGGATTCCGCCTTTTCCGAGTTTAATATTGTCTAAATCTTCAAGCTGTTTTCTGATAATTTGCTGTTTGATTTGCCGTAAGGACTCATAAATATTGTAATCCAGATATTTACGATAGATGAAAGGTTGAATACTTTGTATGGTTTTCTCACCGTTTTCAATATCTCCGGCGATGCAGGAAGCCCGAAGCCAGGCATAACGCTCCCAGTCTCTGCCTTCGGATTCGAGATAACGGATTAAATAATCCGTGGTACAAACCAAAGGTGAAGCACTGCCGAAAGGACGCAAGCGCATATCTACCCGATAGACAATTCCATCAGTTGTGGTTGTTTCCAGAATTTGAATAATTCGTTGTCCCAAGCGCTGAAAATAGCTCTGAGCATCAGTGCATTTCCGACCATTGGATTCACCGTTTGCGGTGTAACAAAAAACCAAATCCACATCCGAAGAATAATTCAGCTCATTGCCTCCGAGTTTTCCGAGAGCAAAAATAATCAGTTTGGCAGTATTGCCATCATTGATAATTTGTCCGAATTTCTCTTCATGTTCGGTGAGTGCGTAATCATAAGCCTTGCGAATTAGAAGTCGTGCCAATTGACTGGCGAGTTTTAAGGTTTTCAGTAAATCGAAGTGCTTTAAATCCTGAACGGCAATCAAAGCCAATCGTGATTGCCGATAGTTTCGCAACAGAGAAAAAATATCAAGGTGCGTATTTTGCCGTTGAAAATCATCCCAATCAGATTGCAGATTCAACTCATTACTCGACATTCCATTTAATGCCGGATATTTATCAAACTGATTCTTTACAAATGGGCTAAGTTCGAAAATTTCCATGGAAAAGAAATTTTACCGAGCTTGCAAATACGCTTTCTCAGATACTTCCAACCATTTTCGGATTTTCTCAGCAAAGGTTTTATAAGATTGATAAATCTTTTTGCCCATTTCGGATTGATTACCTAACTCTTCAGCAACATCATGAGCATGTTTTTTCAGCTCTTCTAAAACTTCATCGGGAAACTTACGGAGATCAACTTGATGTTCGTTGACGAGGGTTTCCAAAGCGGTGTTATTCTTCGCTGTATAATCTGCCAGCATATTTTGTGTGGCAGCCATACAAGCGATACGAATAATTTCCTGCAAGTCATTAGGCAGGGAATCATAAGCCTGCTTATTAACAATTCCTTCTAGACATGCTGTTGGTTCGTGCCAACCCGGATAATAGTAGTATTTTGCCGCTTGATACAAACCAAACGCCAAATCATTATAAGGTCCAACCCACTCAGTGGCATCGATATTTCCGGTTTGCAAAGAAGTGAATAATTCCGAGCCGGGTAGTAATTTGGGCGAACCACCGGCGCGAGCAAGAACATCACCGCCAAGCCCGGGAATTCGCATCACCAATCCTTTCAAATCGTCTTTAGTGTTGATTTCCTTGTTAAACCAGCCACCCATTTGCACGCCGGAATGACCCACCGGGAATGGAACCAAATTATGCGGTTCATAAAGTTCTGTCCATAACTCCATACCACCACCGTGATAAATCCAGCCGTTCATTTCTTGTGCGTTCATGCCAAAAGGAACAGCTCCGAAAAATTGAGCCTCCGGCACTTTACCTTTCCAGTAATAACTTCCTGCATGTCCCATTTCAGCGGTGCCGCTGGAAACAGCATCAAAAACTTCCAAAGGTGGAACAAGCTCACCACCTCCATAAACAGTTATTTGCAGTCGTCCACCACTCATGGAATTGATGATTTCTGCCAGAAAATTAGCTCCAGTTCCCAAACCCGGAAAATTCTTGGGCCATGCAGTCACCATTTTCCACTTGTAGGTTTTTGTATCAGCTGTGGTTGAATTCGTACAATCCTGAGCTTTCGGTTTACAAGCTGAAATCGCTCCTGCAACAGCACTCACGCCAAGAGCTTTGACTAAATTTCTTCTTTTCATTGTTTTATTTACACAAATTTCTGATGGATTGTTTAGCCACATTAATCATTTTTTCAACTTCGGTGTTATCCATATAAATTTCCTCACCTGTTGCCGGGTTGACTCGTTTGACACGGCTTCGACTTTCTAAAGTTTGCAAGTTTTTCTTTGCAATCTCACAATTGGCTTGATCCTGAGCTTCTTTGGCTTTGGCTTGTTCATTGCGATTGAAATCTTCAACAGCTTGTTGATCGGGAGGTAATTCCTTATCTGTACTGGCTTCTTCGCTTACTGTTTCCTGTGGTTTTGGAGCTTTTGAGCGGATTTTTAATTCCTGTGCCTCTTTATTCTCCGGTTTTTTTTCGGAATAATGCACATTACCGTTTTCATCGGTCCATTTATAGTATTTCTGCTTGGCATTGGCAGTTGTGAATAATAAACAAAGTGATACAAAAATAATGATTCTCATAGCAATCCTCAATAGAACGTGAATTCAGTGCTAGTTATAGCATAAATTGATAATAAATGTCTCTAGTCTATTGATTTCTGGTTAATTTTAAATTTTTCAGTAAGTTTTTTATTTAGATTTTGAATGGTGCTATGATAGCTGATAGTAAATATTTTGGAACTTCTATGAAACTGTTTTCTCTTCGCTTTTTAATGATTTTTTTGCTTTTATTTTCCGGACTTTGTATTGCGGGAAATACTCGATATGATAAAAAAATGTTGAAATTTCTGGAGTCCGGCTGGCAGGAAATTCAGGATTTGAGTTATGAAAACAAGGATGGAGAGCTGGTATCGGCGAGTGAGGCTTATCATTTGCAAGTCAAAGCCAAACTTGAAGAGTTACAGAAAGGTTTGCATAAAATCAAACGCTCAAAACTCAGTTCTGAACAACAAATCAACTATGATATGTTTGCACAAAAATTACATGACGAAATTGCTGATATAGACTTCAAGGAATACCAAATGCCCATCAATTCCGAAGGATCTTTTCATGTCAATCTGGCATTTATGGCTCAATATGCCAATCTGAAAACTGAAAAGGATTTTAAAAATTACCTCTCCAAACTCTCACAGGTGGACGATGTGATGCAGCAGAATATCGACAATATGCGAGCTGGTTTAAAAGAAGGAAGAACTCAACCCAAAGTTATCATTGAGCATTATCCGCAATTTATTCAGAAATATATTGTTGATGATGTTGAGGATTCGATTTATTTCAGTCCACTGAAAAACAAACCACAGTTCATTGATGAAAAGACATTCACAGAGTTTCAAAAACAGGCAAAAGATATCATTTCACAACAAATCCAACCATCTTACGCGAATTTCAAGGATTTTATGGTGAATGTGTATATTCCCAATGCGAGAGAGGATATTGCTGCAAGATCACTTCCTGATGGCAAAGCCTACTATCAGCAGCAGATTAAAGAATACACCACGCTGGAATTAACACCTGAGGAAATTCATCAAATCGGTTGGCAGGAAGTCAAAAGAATCCGCGCCGAGATGGAAGAAGTCATAAAACAAGTCGGATTCAAAGGCAGTTTTGCTCAATTCCTCGAGTTTCTACGAACTGATGAACGATTTTATGCCAAAACAGCGGAAGAACTTCTCAAAGAAGCCAGTTATATTGCCAAGCGTATGGATGGCAAATTACCGGAATTATTTACTAAACTACCGAGGCAGCCTTACACAGTCAATCCGGTTCCTGCAAGCATTGCTCCCAACTACACCACCGGTCGATATGCCTCGGCTCCATTGGATTCCACTCGTCCCGGGCAATATTGGGTCAATACTTACGCGTTGGAGAAGAGGCCACTATACAATCTTGAAGCACTCACTTTTCACGAAGCCGTTCCGGGTCATCACTTGCAAAGTGCCTTGAGTAAGGAGTTGGACTTTTTACCTGATTTTCGTCGCTACAGTTATATTTCCGCTTATGGCGAAGGCTGGGGTTTGTACTGTGAAAAACTGGCAAAAGAAGTTGGTTTTTATCAAGATCCATATTCAGAATTTGGTCGCCTGACCTACGATATGTGGCGCGCTATGCGTTTGGTAGTGGATACAGGAATGCACGCCATGGGCATGAGCCGTGACGAAGCCATCAAACTGATGGAAGAAAACACAGCCCTGTCCAAACACAATGTCCGCACTGAAATCGATCGTTATATCGGCTGGCCGGCACAAGCCTTATCCTACAAACTCGGTGAAATCAAAATCTGGGAACTGCGTAGTAAAGCGGAAAAAGAATTGGGCGAAAAATTCGACATCCGCACTTTCCATGATGCGATACTATCGCAAGGGTCTGTGCCTTTGAATGTATTGGAGGGGATTGTTGAGGAATTTATTCGGGAGAATTTGTGATATTCAATAGTGTGTTGTCATACTGAGCGGAGTGTGCGAACGCACACGAAGTCGAATGTATCTCAGCAATCATTGGTCATGCTGAATTTATTTCAGTATCTTTTCTTTGCTCCTTTTGCTCGTGCAAAAGGAGCGCAAAAGCACGCCCCGAACTCTCGGCCTTTGGCTTCCCTCACTATTTTCTTAAATTTGGAGTTTGTAAAAACTCACATTACAAGCAATGTTCAAAGACTTACATGCTTTTTTCCAAATTTACGAAAATATCTCGGTGAGAGTTAAAGGTTTATTGCCCCATTGATTAAGATTAATAAACAGGTCTTTTTCTATTTTTAAATATTCTTTGTAGTAAACTTTTCTGTACTTCATCTCTTTCAATATTTTTGCTGAAGGGTAATAACCTAGTGACTACTTGATGTAAAAAATTAATATTTGGGACACTCTCTATTTGCTTTAAATAGTTAGGCATCTCTTTAAATGATTGTAAAACTAATGATTCAAATAAATTATTCTCAATTTTCTTATTTTCACAATCGAGCAAAGAATCAATAAAATTACTATTTTTTGTTAGGGATATTAATTTAAGGATATCATCCTTCTCATAAAATACTCTTTGACCATTAAGAAAGTAATATTGTATTAAAATTTGTACTATAGTAATAGTAGCTGCAACCTCTACACTACTAATAAAAAATTTACCGAGACCATAATTTTTAATATTATATGAAATCGAATCTTCAATATTTATCTCTTCTTCAACACAAATGTCTTCAAATTTGGCTAATAAGCCTTTAATAAAATCAGAATGATTATTGTCCAAATTAACGCCTTTGCAAATATCATCAAATAGAAAAAAACATTTTTGTTCTTCTATGACATAGCGTATATTATTTTGGGGAATGTGAAATACCCCAGAGAACTCTATATAATCATAATCTATCATAAGTCGAAATTATCAGTATTGTCTAATGGATGGAATTTTTCAGTAATCTTAATTAATGGGTTAAATATATCATAGTTTAGGTTATGATTGTTGTATATATTTATGAAGATAATGTCACAAATCCCCCCAATACTCCGTAATAAGAATAAACACACACGTTCCGGAGTTTCAATGAAACAATTCATATCTTTATCACTTCTACTATTTTTAATAATTACCACGACTTCCCAAGCTGGAAATTTCAGTGAAGAAGCAGGTATCATGTATATCCAGTCGCATATGGCAAATGAGATGCTGTATTCTTGCGAGAAATTATCGCCTGAGTTTGCCAAAGTGAATGAAATGCTGATTGCTAACTGGAAAGCAAATAACAAAAACACTCTGAAAGTTGGTAAGAAGTTTTCTGATCATGATGCTAAAACACAAGGGTATAAGTTTGAAGATATGCTGGCAAAACAGAAAAAACAGATTTTGGATAAAACCAATAAAATGGAAGGTCAGAAACTCGCTGACCAATGTGCTTTGGCTCTGAGTGTTTTTATGCGTGAGACTTTCAAGTAAATGACTATAGCCTTGACAGACTATATGTTGGTTGCAGGGGAAATTTAATATTATTTGATTCTTTCCATATTATTTGGAAAATAATTTTTCAAAAATCGATAAAAATCAGCTGGTTATTACGATAATTTAATTCATCGACGCTAGATATTGCTCTACTATTCAAACTTAATCAAACTTAATCAAACTTCATTCAAGATTCAGAAAGATTTATTTGTTATCTTAAAACCTGACATAATTTACAATTAATCGGGGGCAAACATGAGATTTTCATACCTAATATTTATTTTATTTTTTTCTATCAATTCTCAGGCATTTGTGACAGTTGGAACAGATGCCGGATGTGATTATTCGCCAGTGCAATTCCAAACGGCAGTTAATAATAATTCTGAGGTCAGAGTAACAAAACAACAAATTCTGACTCCATTTCAAATTATTGATAAGTCCGTCCAAATTATTGCCGGTTACGAAAATTGTAGTGATGCAGAAGTGGATGCTCAACGATTTTTTGAAACTGAGGTCAATGGTGGCAACTCGGAAACGGTTATCATTGTGAACACAACCAGTGGTAATGGGCATGCTCATCAGGCGGTTGTTCTTGACGGTTTGCATGTCACCGAAGGAGCAACATCTGCAGGATATTTGGCTGGAGGAGTTGACATTTCTGGTAATGTCAGTGTTTCAATTATAGATTCATTAATTAATTATAATTCAGCGGCTACACATGGCGGTGGGATTTACATTTTCGGAGGATTGGGTGCTTCTTTACTACTCGACTCAACTTCAATTCAGAATAATAGTTCAGCTGTAGGCGGAGGAATTGCTGCTTCTCAAGGTGCGGTGATAACAATGAATAGAGGAGATGTTAGAAACAATAATGCCAGTGGTAACGGGGGAGGAGTTTCTTTGTCTTCTCAAAGTAGGTTAGTCTCGCTTGATGCATTAATTGGTAGTAATGATTCATCTCTTTATGGAGGTGGAGTCTACTGTTCAAATTCATTCCTGCAAATGGATCTGACTTCAAGACTCAACAATAACCAATCGCAAACAGGAGGAGGGATATTTGCAACTAGTAATTGTGATGTGTTAATTGAGAGTGGAACGACTAGTACTAGACCCAATAATGGTGTAGGAATCAAAGCCAATTATGCAGACTTTGCCGGTGGAGGAATGTATATTGAAAATAGTACAGCGGTATTGAAAGGAACTACTGATAACTATGTCAATATCTATGGCAACTGGACTGATGAAAATAATATTAATGCACATGGTGGAGCAATTTATGCCAGGGGCTCAAGTACAGTTGTTACTATAATTAATGGTAGCTTTGCAGGAAATGATTCAAAGTTTGGTTCTGCAATTGCTAGCACAGGCGGAGCAAAAGTGAAAATTCGTCGGGTACCAGGAAATTGTTTTGCCGATGAAGAATGCTCATTGATATACGATAACCAATCGGAAAGCGGAACTCTTTTTACAGATGACTGTGGAACTATTGATGTCTTTCAAACCACTATCAGGGGGAATATATCGACACTCGCTTCTGTAGCCCATTTTAATGGTGACAATACAAGTTCTTGTATTAATACAATGGAAGGCAACCTATTGTTTAACAATAAGGATGAATTTGATGAATCTGATTCAATGTTTTTCCTTGATAATAAAGCGACATTGGATTTTGCATTTAATACGCTGACAGATAATTTATCGTTAAGCGTATTTTTCATGAGTAATACTGATGCTACCAATCAGACACTTAAAGTTAATAGTTCTATATTATGGAATTCTCCGTCTTCGTTATTTCTGGAAGTTTCTAATACTAACAATTACAGCGGAAATTGTTTCATCGTTCATGACAATCAAAACTTGCCGGTAGGATTTGGAGCATTAACCCCGATTTCTAATCCTGGTTTTATCAATGCAGCTAACAATGATTATCTTATAGACTTTGATTCTGCAGCCATTGATATGTGCGATACTAGTCTGTATCAACCAAAACATCATGATATTATGAGTGTACCCAGAGGTTATCAATACACAGTTCCACAATTAGGGTATTATGATATGGGAGCGTATGAATATGATGATGGAGTTCATATCAATGATGTGATTTTTTATAATCACTTCGATTGAAACAAATGGAAGCTATAAGGTTTGTAATGGCTTTATTTTGATTTCTTCGGGTAATCATAATCGAGTAATATCGCTGGATTTGGCATATCCACAATTGCACTCCAACTATCAATATCTAACTCAAAAGTAACCAACCCGGCTGTTGGAATATTCGGAAAATGGTATTCGCCCATCAAGTCATTAGCAAGTTCGGTTAATCCAGGGTTGTGACCAACTATCATGATGTTTTGGTAGTTGTCTGACACTTTAGAAACAATATTTAGAATTTCATCAGGATAAGCATGATACAAATCTTTCAGAAATTGAATCTCGTATTTTTGCGGAATTTGATCCAATACTTTTTGAGCAGTTGCCTGTGCTCGCGCCGCCGTACTGCAAAGAACTATTTGAGGTTGAATTGATTTCTTCGATAATCGCTGCCCCATAATTGGTGCAGAATTCTTTCCGCGTTGATTCAATGGGCGATCATGGTCTGAAAGTGATAAATCACTTCAACTGGATTTCGCATGTCTGAGGATTATGAGGTGTTTCATTAAATGTTAGGTGTTATGAATCCATTGCAACAATTGCGGTAGTTGCAATGCTCCGGACATGCGATTGACTTCACGGCCATTTTTGAAAGCCATGAGCGTCGGAATGGAGCGGATTCCGAATTGTCCTGAAAGTTGTTGTTCCTGTTCGGTGTTCACTTTTAGCAAAATATATTGCCCTTGTAGTTGAGCTGCTGCTTGGTTAAAAGCCGGAGCCATCATGCGACAAGGACCACACCAGCTTGCCCAAAAATCAACAATGACGGGAATATTGCTTTTACTGATGATTTTATTGAAGGTTCGTGTGTCCACTTCGATAGCTTTGTTGGAAAATAAATCTTCATGGCATTTTCCACAGTTTGGATTATCCTGGATTCGATTGTCAGGGACTCTGTTTACAGCCAGACATGTTGGACAAACGACATGTTTACTCATAAATATTCTCGTTATTTTTTGTTATCTTCAATGATTCCGTGTCGAATTGCCAAATGGGCGAGCTCAATAACATTTGTCAATCCTAATTTTTCTAAAATTCTGTATTTGTATGTGGCAATTGTTTTAGGGCTGAGGAAAATGGTATCACCAATTTCTTTGGGTTTCTTACCTTGTGCCAGTAGCATCATCACTTCCATTTCGCGAGTTGATAAATCATCAAATGGTGAAGATTCGCCTCCGGGCATCATAGACAGAGCCATTTGCTGAGCAATATCAGCACCAATGTATCTCCCTTTTTCAGCTACAAACTTTATTGCCTTTTCCAGTTCTTCGGCAGCACACCCTTTGGTTAAATAACCACTGGCACCGGCCTCGAGCAACTGAGCCGGGAAAGGGTTTTCGGCATGAACGGTGAGTATTATAACCTTTGAATCAGGATAAAGATGTGAAATTCGTCGAGTGGCTTCAATTCCACTCAGTATTGGCATGTTGACATCCATCAGGACAACATTGGGTCTGTGTTTGGATACCAAATCGACAGCTTCTTGACCATTACTTGCTTCGGCAATAATGGATATGCCGAACATTTTGTCAATAATCATTTTCAATCCGGTACGGACAATTTCGTGGTCGTCAACTAAAATAACTTTTATCATCAGTGTCTCCGCTGTGAGATAGTTCAGTTTTCTGTAGCAACAGATAACGAAGCTATTACTTTACCTAAAAAACATCCTAATTACAATTATCTATTTCGCTTTTAGTGCTCTATTAGAAATTGCTAATATAAGTTGCTTTATTTCTCAAATACCGGAATATAACTTTAATGAAACTGTAAAAATATGTAATATACACGGGTTATTCAAAATAGTAATTGGTATATCAATTAAATCAGAAAATCACCGGAGTTGTTATGAGCGAAGAAAATAGACCTGTCCCCGAAGAGTTTTTCAAAGACTGGAAAGAAAGAGAAGCATTAGCAGAAAAAATGATTCCTCTCATCGGTCGGTTATACAGAAGAAACAATGTATCACTTTATATGTATGGCAAAAGACTAATCAACCAAAAAGTGACGGATATCATGAAAGCACACAGATATGTGCGTCAGGTTGAAGGTAATGAATTAAGCTTGTTCGAGACTTTTCCATTTGTAAAAGCCATTTCAGAACTGACTCTTGGACCGGCACATGTTGATGTTGGTAAGATGGTTTATCAATACTTACAAGATGGAAATAATGAAGACGTTTTTGAGTATGTGAAGAGAGAGCTTGCCGATTTAATTGGTTCAGAAACTAAACCAATTCCAGAGCCACAAGATGTTGTTTTATACGGATTCGGACGTATTGGTCGTTTAGTTGCCCGTTTGCTGGTTGATAAAACCGGTGGTGGTGATGTTTTGGTGTTGAAAGCAATTGTTCTCAGAGACTCAAAACATGTCAATGATATTGAAAAAAGGGCTTCGCTATTGCGTAAAGATTCCGTTCATAAAAGTTTTGACGGTACAATTCGTGTTTTGGCATCTCAGAACAAGTTAATCATAAACGGAAATGAAGTTAAGATTATTTACGCAAACTCGCCATCTGAAATTGATTACACTGAGTATGGTATAAACAATGCGATTGTCGTTGATAACACGGGTGTGTGGAAAGATAAAGCCGGATTGAGCGAGCATCTTCGCCCCGGGGTTTCCAAAGTGTTACTGACGGCTCCGGCAAAAGATGATATACCGAATATTGTTTATGGTGTGAATCAGGATGATATCAAACCGGACCATCAAATTATTTGTGCGGCTTCTTGCACCACCAATGCAATTGTTCCTGTTTTGAAATGTTTGAATGATGAATACGGCATTGAAAATGGTCATGTGGAAACTGTTCACGCTTATACGAATGACCAAAACTTAATTGATAACTTTCACAAAGGTGACAGAAGAGGAAGAAGCGCTGCTTTAAATATGGTTCTAACGTCAACCGGGGCAGCAAAAGCAGTTGCGAAAGTTCTACCGGAATTGGAAGGAAAACTCACAGGAAATGCAATCCGTGTGCCAACTCCTGATGTTTCTATGGCAATCTTAAAAATTCGTCTTGAAAAAGAAACAAACTTGCAGGAGTTGAAAGAGTTTTTGAGATATAAAGCACTGCACTCCAGACTCCAACAACAAATTGGTTACACAAATTCGACTGAAGTTGTATCATCGGACTTTATCGGAACCAGAGAAGCATGTATCATAGACTCAACTGCAACAATCTGTAATGGTAAAAATATTGTGGTCTACTGCTGGTATGATAATGAGTTTGGCTACTCATGTCAGGTTGTCAGATGTCTGGAAAAATTTGCCGGCGTGAATTGGCCATCTTATCCAAAAAGAAGATAAAATAACAAAAAGGGCGTTATGATAACAATTAAGAGGGCTTCCAAGCCTGTTAAAAGCAACCTGAAGTCCGGCCTGGCACTTGCCGGTGGCGGACCTTTGGGTGGTTTTTATGAATTGGGTGCATTATGTGCATTAAAAGATAGCGTCAATGCACTCAATCTCAACAACCTGGATGTTTATGTTGGTGTTTCATCCGGTGCATTTTTAGTATCAGCTTTGGCTAATGGAATCAGTACTGAAGAAATTGCCAATATCTTTGCATACAATAAAAACGCTGAGACACCGTTTAACCCTGATCATTTTTTACGCCCGGCGTATAAACAGTTCATCAAGAAATTATCGACAAGCCCGTTTGTAACATCTGAGGCAATTTTGTCTTGGCTGAAAAACCCTTTCAAAACTAGTGTGGTTGATGTTTTGGAGAAATTGGGAACTATTCTTCCCAACGGAGTGTTTGATAACTCCAGTCTTGAGAAGTTTCTCAGTAAGATACTAACCACTAAACACTGCACCAATGATTTTCGCAAACTGAAACACAAACTGTATATTGTTGCCTGTGACATCAATACCGGAAAAATCGCTACATTCAGTACCGATGAAAACTCAGATGTGCCGATTTCAAAAGCGGTTCAGGCATCTTCTGCATTACCTGGTTTATATGAGCCGGTTAATATTAAAGGGCGATTTTATGTGGATGGTGCTTTGAGACGAACAATGAATGCATCTGCAGCTTTGAATCAGAATGTTCATCTGTTATTTGCAGTGAATCCAATAGTTCCATTTGCCAGCAAACAACGATTGCATCAGAAGTCAAAACTTCTCAAAGGTGGTTTACCGTTGGTTTTATCTCAGACGTTCAGGTCAATAGTCCAATCTCGGTTGAAATCAGGTCTTGATAAGTATCACACTCAATATCCCAAGGCTGATATCATTTTGATTGAACCTTATAAAGATGATGAAATGTTGTTTAGTACCAATTTGTTTAGTTATTCCAACAGAGACAAATTGTGTGAGTATGCTTATCAGCAAACCCGCAGACAAATCCGAGAGCAGATAAAGGATATTCAACCGATATTGGAACGCCATTCGTATACAATTAACGAAACCAATTTATATTCTCGTAAACGCCAGATGAAGGATTTTCTCAATCAGGAAAAAATGGCTAACTCTCGAGTGATGCTAAGACTGGACGAGACATTAAATAAACTCTCCAGGGCAATTAATCATTAGATTTCTATAAATAATTCCTCATACAAAAAAAGCTGAATTATTATCAGCTTTTTTTGATTTGGTTGAATTGAAACGGATTATTCAGGAATTTGATAATCTCTGCGGCGCAGCAAATCAACACCACACTCCAACTTGGAGAACCAATCATAAAATTTTTCAATCATTTCTTTCCCTTTAAAAACTTTGCCATGTTGAGGGACAATCATTTCAACATCAAGTTCGCGCACCATTTCGACCCAGAAAGCGGTGACCTTGCCGGAAACCATATAACGCTCGTGAAATCCTTGCATGGATGGCAAATGAGCCTCAAAATCTTCAACATAGACAGAGTCAGTCATATCCACAAGAGAGGCACCAACATCTCCGGTGAAAAGAATTTTACTAACCGGATCATAAACTTGAATATTGCCCACAGAGTGTAAAAAATGAGCCGGTAGAAATACTAATTCATTATTCCCGAAAGTCATTCTGCGACCGGGATCAGGAATCTCAATAATGCGTTTGGCAATATCAGCACCACTTTTGTCCATGAAAGTTGAAACCAAATGAGGTAAAAAACGTCCCCATAATTTGGAAATAATGACTTTACATTCAGTATGGAGCAGCCAGCGATCAATTGAAGCAATAATATCCGGGTCTTGATGCGATGCAAAAATATAATTCAACTCTTTGGTTTTCATAAACTGACCAACTGAAATTGTCAAAGGCATGTAAGTTAAATCCCCGCCCGGATCTAATAACATGGTTTTGCCATTATCTACAATCATGAATTGGTTAGCCTGAACACCGTGACCTGTTACCAGATCAGGAAACATCAGAAAAGAATGACTATTATCTTTGTACAAAGTAATGGGTTTAGAATGCTGCATTGTTTCTTCTTTTTATTATTAACAAAATTGTGTATCGTTAAGTATATTATAAACAAAGTCTGTTTTTTGCAAGATTCTATAGACTTTAAATTTATTTTGACAGAGGTCAAAACTCATTGATTGTCTGTATTATTCAAAAAAATGACTTATTGCCTATTGGTTAAAACCTTTATTAAAGCTAGAATTCCGATGTTAATTCAGAAAAATTAAAGGCTCTTGCAATCAATGAAAAAAATAATTTTACTAGTGTGTATTACACTTTTGGTCTCATGCGGTGATAAATCTGGTCAACCTGTGGATGCAAAAAACACAACAGGAAATAACGCATCCCAGAGTGGTAATAAAGATTCCCAAAAAGGCAAATGGGGAAACAAGGATGATAATACACCTGAAAAAAATGCAATCAATGTTGAAGCCTCTCAAGTTTATACAGGTGAAGCTATTTCAATTTTCAACACCACCACGATTCTTGAAGCTGATTTGGAATCAGCTGTCACTTCAAAAGCCAGTGGAATCGTTTTGGATATTAATGTTGAGGTTGGAGATAAAGTCAGTGAGGGTGATGTCTTAGCTGTTTTAGAGTCAGATGTTCAAGAACTCCAATTCAAAAGTGCAGAAGCCAATTATCAAAAATCTTTGAATAATTACGAAAGAGCTAAAGCACTGATTGGCAAAGGTTTAGCAAATCAAGAGCAAGTGGATAATCTCAAATTTGAAACCAAAGCTCTGAAAACCAAACTGGATGAAGCACGACTGGATTTGGAATTTACCAAGGTACAGGCTCCGATTTCAGGATTAATCACCAAAAGAAACATCAAAAAAGGCAATTTAATTCCGCAACACAGTGAAGTTTTTGAAATTGTTAACTTTGAGTCGATTCAGGCCATTGTTAATATTCCGGAAAGCAAATGGACACAAATGCGTAATGGACTCGAAGCGAGAATTAACTTTGCCGGAATTGAAGAAGTGGTTTCAGGGAAAATTCTGAGAATTGATCCGGTGGTTGACAGCTCGACAGGAACATTTCGTGTGACGATAGAAATCAATAATACCGACTTGGAAAAACTTCGTCCGGGTTTGTTTGGCAAAACACAGATTATTCTGGATAAACATGATAATGCAGTTCTGGTCAGTAAAGACGCAGTGATTCGCGAAGATAAAGACAATTATGTTTATGTCATTAACGATGATAAAACTGTTTCCAAAGTAGTGATTGAAACTGGATATGAGATGGATGACAGCATTGAAGTTTTATCTGATTTAGAGATCGGGCAAAAGGTTGTGACAACAGGTAAGAACAATATTTCTGAAGAATCATTGGTTGAAGTTGTAGAATAATATGATTTCCGCGCTTATAAAATTTGCCACAAACCGACGGGTCACCGTCCTGATGCTGGCATTGACATTGATTCTTTTCGGAAGCATTGCTGTTAAAGAAATGCCGTTGACACTTTTGCCGGATTTGGAATATCCGACATTTACTGTGAGAACAAACTATGAAAATGCCGGTCCTGAGGAAATAGAATTGCTAATCACTAAGCCTGTTGAAGAGTCAGTTGGTGTGGTCAAAGGTTTATCACGGATTTATTCGGTTTCTACAACCGGTCGTTCGGATGTCAAACTCGAACTAGGTTGGGATGCAGATATCAAACAAGCTGCTTATGAAATACGGGACCGAATTGACTCTGTGCGCTTGCCTTTGGATGCAGAGTCGCCTTATTTATTACGATTCAACCCATCAACAGCTCCGATTATGCAAATTGCCTTAACTTTCTCTGCTGAGAACAGTTCAATGGAAAGTTTGCAGGACTTGAGAACTTTGACTGAACAGTTATTCAAAAAGAAACTGGAACCGGTTAAAGGCGTTGCGGCAGTGAAAGTCAGCGGAGGGCTGGAGCAAGAGGTTCAGGTTGAACCCGATCAATATAAATTAGCTCAACTTGGAATATCCATCAATGATATTTCCAACCGTTTAAAACAAGAAAACATCAACCTTTCAGGTGGTGCAATCAAACAAGGAACGCAACTTTATCTGGTAAGAACCGTCAATCAGTTTGAAAACGTCGAGTCGATTCAAGAGATTGTTGTCACAATCAGGGACAATAAGCCGGTTAAACTAAAAGATGTCGCAAAAGTTAGTAAACATCATAAAGACAGAGATTCCATCAATCGTCTGGATGGTAAAGAAGCCATCGAAGTGGCAATTTACAAAGAAGGTGATGCCAATACCGTTGAAGTTGCAGATAATGTAAAACTAAAGCTCAAGGAACTTGAGAAAAGTTTGCCGGCGGACTCATCAATTGCAATTATCAATGACCAATCGGTGTTTATCTCCGATGCGATTGGCAATGTTGTGACATCGGCAATCATTGGAGGTGTTTTGGCGGTTCTGATTATTTATTTGTTCTTGCAGGAGTTTTCAGCAACAGTCGTTATTTCGACATTAATTCCGGTTTCTGTGATTGCCGGGTTCTTCCTCATGTATCAGGCAGGGATTTCATTCAATATCATGTCACTGGGAGGAATCGCACTTGCCATCGGTTTGTTGGTAGATAATGGAATTGTAGTGTTGGAAAACATTGCATCCAAACGAAATCAGGGTGAAGGCAAACTTGAAGCAGTGCAAAAAGGCACGGTCGAAGTTGGAAGTGCCATTGTTGCTTCCACTTTAACAACCGTCGCTGTTTTCCTGCCTTTGGTTTTTGTAAAGGGAATTGCCGGGCAGTTGTTTAAAGATCAGGCGTTAACGGTGACTTTTACATTGATTGTCTCGTTGTTCATTGCCTTGACTTTAGTTCCTATGCTGATGAGCTTAGGTACAAAGAAAACCTACAGCATGGAAATTGATGAAAAAGAGTATCAACCGAAAACCCAATTAGGCTACTATTTAAGAAAAGATAGAAAGTTTTTATTTAATGTTTTAGTTGGAGATTTAGTGAGTTTAATTAAGGGCTTACTGGTACTAATTTCCAAAGGATTGCACTACTTCTTCCTGCCGGCATCAAAATTAATTAACACAGTTTTTAATGCTATTGCTTCAATTTATCATAAGTTATTACCTTGGAGTCTGAAACATAAAGCCCTTGTTTTGTCTGTTACCTTAACTGTTTTCCTCTTGACGATTATGATTATTCCAAGATTGGGAATGAATTTGATTCCGGATTTGGATGCCAATACCATCAGAATCAACTTTAAATTGGCTGAGGGCGAAGTCATTGAAAGAACTGACGAAACAGTCCAATTACTGAGTGAAAAAATAAACAACATCGAATCGGTCGAATTTGTTTATGGAATTGGTGGTGAGGGTTCAAAACTCGATGTGTCGGCATTATCAGCCGGAGAGAATACCGGGCAATTATTGATACGAACATCTGCAAACAGCAATAAGTCAAACATAGAAAGTCAGGTTTTGCAAATTCTGGAACAACATCCCGGACTGAGTGCAGAATTACAAGCCGGTGAATATTTCGAGCTAAGCAATCCGATTGAAATTGAACTTTCCGGATTTGATGTCGAATTGTTAAAAA
>JAGRJO010000019.1:17391-19314 GCA_020442725.1 Lysobacterales bacterium | reverse complement strand
GAAAGAGGTTTAAACACCAAAGGCGTATTACCCGGAGGTTTAAAAGTCAAACGCCGTGCTCCGGAACTTTATGACTCCTTAAGAAATATGCCACAAGCCGCTTTACGCGACCCTCTTACAATTTTAGATTGGGTGAATGTCTATGCTCTTGCTGTGAGTGAAGAAAACGCTGCCGGTGGACGTGTTGTGACCGCACCAACAAATGGTGCTGCCGGGATTATTCCTGCGGTTTTGCATTATTACTATCACTTTTGTCCTCAAGCAAATATTCAAGGAGTCCGTAATTTTCTTTTAACAGCCGGTGCTATCGGTATGCTATACAAAGAAAATGCTTCTATTTCAGGCGCTGAGGTTGGATGCCAGGGTGAAGTTGGTGTCGCCTGCTCAATGGCTGCTGCCGGTTTAGCTGCGGCTTGTAACGAATCTCCCGAACATATTGAGAATGCGGCTGAAATTGCTATGGAACACAATTTAGGGTTGACCTGTGATCCGATTGGCGGATTGGTGCAAATTCCCTGTATTGAAAGAAATGCCATGGGAGCGGTCAAAGCTATCAATGCCTATCGAATGGCTTGTCGTGGCGATGGAAGTCATTGGGTCTCATTGGATAAAGTGATTAAAACCATGAAAATCACCGGGCACGACATGCAATCGAAGTATAAGGAAACTTCTCGAGGTGGTTTGGCAGTGAATATCATTGAGTGCTAATTGCACTGACATTACATTCACTACAACCTTTCCATAAGATAAACTATTGTTACATTTCATATCATGAAAAGAATTAATGTTTTATTCTTTAGTGAAATATGGCATGATAATATGCAGTGGGTTTTTCCACTATTTCAAATCTTAAATAAGGGGAGATTATTATGAAAACAAACGCACCTACCGCTTTGGTATTTATGATTGCAGTAATTTTAGCTGTGTTATCAGTTGTATCAGCTTTTGTTGCGATTCCGGTTGTTTCAGCAAATGCTTATTGGGTAATGACAGCTGCTTTTGTGGTATTGGCAGCAGGAAATCTACTCAAAGGGCTCTAACAAAAACATTTCATTGAGGGAAAACCTGAACTTTCCGGTTCAGGTTTTTTTATGCCTAACTATAAAGTTCAGGAAGTTCGTTCTTAGGATTGATTTGATTGAAATTATGAATAGTCAAACCTTTTCCCTTAACTTGTTTTAACCAGGAACCAGTATCAAACTCTGTTAATTGTGTTGATGAAGAATAAAGTTGCAATTCCAGATTTTCGATTAAACTTTGCATTTCATCAGTAACAAGTGGAGTTATTGCCGATAAATTATTCACTTGATTTTCGGGGTATTGCTGATTCCACCAGCGAATCAAGGATTCTTGTAATCCCGATAAATCTTTATTATTGATTGAGTTGATAATATCTTGTTTACTTATACTTTTTTTAGCTTTATCAGATGAATCAGATACTCTTTTTTTCTTTTTCGTGGAAAGTAAAATTGCCAAAGTGACCAACCAGAGCAATACTGAAATTAAAGCAATGAGTTTCCAAAACCATGATTCTTTTTCTACCACTTTCACTTCAGTTAATGGAGTTTCATCTCTGGAGACTCCTTTTTCAGAAGCACTTGAAACACTTTCAGTTGGCTTGGTTTCAAACAAATTTCCAATAGGTGGTTTTTCCAAAGCAAAATCACCGGCTTCAACATCTAACGTAACAGGTGGTAATTTTGCAAACTCAACTTGCCCTGTATTAGTATTGAACCATTCCAATTGAAATTCAGGAATTCGGATTTTCCCGGATTGTGTTGGGATCATTGCCAGCTTGACTTGTTTCCAACTTTTCAGGTTTTCTGTTTCTTTTTCGGTTTGAGATAATGGTTGTTCGGGATAAACCCTGATTCCGTCAATTTCGCCAAGGTCAATTTCAGGGATTTGTGTCTCGTTCAGACC
>JAGRJO010000019.1:0-17382 GCA_020442725.1 Lysobacterales bacterium | reverse complement strand
CAATGGTTGTTCGGGATAAACCCTGATTCCGTCAATTTCGCCAAGGTCAATTTCAGGGATTTGTGTCTCGTTCAGACCTTCAACATAAAGAGTAATTGTTCGTGTGATTGGCTCACCCACTTTGTAAGGTTGCGAGGACCATTCCTGTGAAATCTGAACATTGGATGCCGGTAGCCAATCCTTGCCAATAGAGGTTTGTGGTATCGGTTTAATTTCAATTTCTACAGGTTTGGAAACTGCTCGAACCGGTTTTCCTGTCGCAAACATGCTAAAACTTCTTCGGGATGAATTATCACGGCCATTAAAAATGATTGGATTCAGTTCCAGTTTTCCGCTTTTTTCAGCAAACATTGCATATCGTCGTTCAACCACTTCATAAGCTCGTCCGTCTCTGACTGTTCGATAATTAGCTCCTTTATCAAGCTGTGTAATTATGGTATCACTAGCAATCGGATCAGACAGACTTCCTTCACTCAATGCAATTCCATAGAAAAGTCTCACTGTTAAAATAATTTGTTCTTTAACAAAGGCTTCGGTTTTATCTGTCTCTGCCTCAATAAAAACATCTCCGTTTGCTTTAGCATTCGGGTCTGATTTTGTCACCGAAATTTGAATGGGTTTGGTTTGCTGACTACCTACTTTAATTGGCGGAATGGTATTTTCACCCACACCATTTGGCATCAATGAAATTTGCCAACTGGTTTGTGTTGAATAACTGTTATTGATAATTTGTGTTGATGAAGACTTGCTGGTTCCCAAAACGGTAAAAACATCTTCTAACTCTGTTAAATCCGGCTCTTCATTGCTATTTTCATCAACTGAAATTGTCAATGTCAGAGTTTCACCAATAATAATTCGGTTGCGATCAACACTGGCAGTCACTTCAGCAAAGCTATTAAAACTGATTAAAAGTAAACCAATTAGTAGTAAGTTTTTCATAATTTACCAATCCTGTTGTTCATCTGGTTTATTTTTCTGTTGGTTATACTGGTAGTAGAATTTTCTTCGCAATAAACCGCCCGGGTCATCGGGAATTCTTCTCAGCCATTGTTCAATGGCCTCTTTATTTTCAGCTTTTTCCTGAAGCTCTTCCGGTGACACTTGAGCTTGTTGCTCTTTTTGTTGTTCTTGCTGTTCCTTATCTGCTTGTTCCAGTTCTTTTTGTTCTTGTTCTTGCTGACGTTTTTCCTCTTCCGTCATTTCTTCTTGTTCAGACTTCTGCTCCTGTTGTTCAGGATTATCCTGAGAATCTTGGTTCTGTTGCCCTTCCTGTTGCTGTTGCTCACTGTTTTCCTGATCTTGGTTTTCCTGATCCTTATTTTCTTGCTCTTGCTGTTGGTCTTCCTGATTTTGTTGTTGATCTTCGGAGTCCTGTTTCTGATTATCCTGATTTTGCTGTTGTTCCTGCTGTTGTTGTTTCAGAGCTTCTTCGACCTGTTTTTTATTGTAAAGTGTATCTTCATCATCGGGTCTGAGTTCCAGAGACTGATTATAAGCATCCAAAGCCTCCTGTAATTTACCACTTTGAGCAAAAGCATTTCCTTGGTTGTACAAACCATCGGCACTTCCATCGTTAAACAAGTTTCCTGCACTTTGAAAATCTCCTTTTTTGTATGCAGCTGTAGCTTTCCAGGAATTAGATTTGGCTTTCTCAAAGGCTTTTTGCGGATTTTCGTTGTTGATGTATTCAGCAGCTTGCTGATCTGAATTCAACCATAAATCTTTCCATTCAAAGGCTTGAGAAACCTGCGGAGTTTGCAGTCCTACGACCAAAAACAAACTCAGCAACAAGCCTTTTCTGAATAATAATGCGAAAAGCGGAAGTATGGCTAATACCAACCAAGGACCTTCATCAATGTATTTTTCAGAATCCAACTCGCTGTTATCTGTCGCTTCATCTTCATTCTTTTCGGCATCAGTCGGAACTAAAAAATCAATATCCGCAGAATCACCCGTCAGTTGAGAAAATCTTCCGTTACCAGCTGATGACAATTGCCTTAATTCGCTAATATTCAACTTGGGAACAACAATGTTTCCGCTTCTGTCCTTAACAAACCCTTGTTGCGTCGGAATCGGAGCTCCGGCTTCTGTTCCGATGGCTAAAACTGAAGTGCTAATTTTTTCATCAGCTAAATCTTCTGCAACATTCATCGCGGAATCCAGATTGACTCCGTCGGTCATCAAGATGATTTCACCTCGCGAATATCCGGCTTGTTTCAATAAGTCTTTCGCTTTAAGTAATGCAATATCGGCTCTGGAACCTTGAACCGGCATAATTTCTGGCGAAATGGCTTTGACTAATAACGAGATTGTTTCTGTATCATCAGTTAATGGTGTGACAATAAATGCGTCACCCGCATAAACCAGCAAGGCGGTTTGTCCATCTTTTCTTTTTTCCAGAATATCATTCAGTTTATACTTGGCACGTTCCAAACGATTGGGTTTAATGTCATCCGACAGCATGCTCTTGGAAACATCCAATGCAACTACCAATGCCGATTGATTTTTCATCACCGGTGTTGGAATTTTACGAAACGAAGGACCAGATATTGCCAAAATTGCAAGAATTGAAATCAACCATAACAATTTCATCCAACCACTACCTTTTTCAGAAGACTTTGATTTAATCTCTGCTAGCAAATGCTCATCACAAACTTTTTCCCAGCTATCGCCACCTTTTTGTTTTCTCTGTAAAAACCAGATAATTGCCAAAACTATCGGCAAAGAATAAAGCACCTGGGGTCTGATAAAGTGCAAATTGGAAAAAAAACTGCTTATCATTTCCATTGCTACACCTTCAACCTTAAAACTGTTAACAGAATCAACATCGAAAAGCCCAAAGGCCAGAAAAACAACTGTTCCGTCGGGCGATAAAACTGTTCTTCTTTTGCCAGCGGCTCCAATTCATCAAGCATGGCGTAAATTTTATCCAGCTCTTTGGTGTTTCTGGCTCGGAAATACTGCCCGCCGGTTTGGTTGGCAATTTTTCTCAAAGTCGCTTCATCCAAGTCCAAAGACGGATTTATACGCCGATTACCGAAAATAGTCTGACGATAAACTTCATCCGCACCAATTCCGATTGTATAAATTTTCAAACCCTCCTGAGCAGCCAGTTCAGCCGCTTTCAAAGGGTGAATCTCTCCAGCGGTGTTTTGTCCGTCGGTGAGTAATATCAGAATTCGGTTATTATCCGTTGTTGCACGTACTCTTTTGACTGCCAAACCAATGGCATCACCAATTGCAGTCGCTTTCCCGGCGATTCCAATCATGGATTCGGAAAGTAATGTGTTAACAGTTTTTAAATCAAAACTCAAAGGCGTTTGCAGATAGGCTTGTTGACCAAATAAAATCAAACCAATCCGGTCGCCTTTTCTTCTTTCAATGAAATCTCCGGCAACGTGTTTTACCATGGTTAAACGATCCACTTCATTGCCATTAATTTTCATGTCTGTTTCTTGCATGGAACCGGAAACATCGACAGCCATCATTAAATCTCTGCCTTCAACCGGCAAAGAAACCGCATCACCAATCCAAACCGGTTTGGCAGCCGCCACGATAAAAAGTAACCAAGAAAGAATTGCCAATACTTTCAACCACCATTTGTTTTGAGCAGAAACACCGGAAAGCGATTTCCAGAATCCGCTAAAAAAAGGCACTCGTACCGCCATGACCGAACTTTGTCTGACTTTTGGCAATAGCCATACAAACAATGGCAAAACTGCTAGCGTTAAAACCCAAATCCACTCAAACTCAAACATTTTTCACCTTTGTTTTTTTATTGAGTTTCTTTTGATGTTTCAATGCTTGCGGAAAAAAGTTTTTCACCACCGCAATTAAACCTGAAACATCATAATCGGCTTTGGGAGAATACTGGGCTTCGCACAATTCATTGTAATATTGGTCGAACACAAGCGATTCTGAATATTGATTGAGGTAACTAATCCATGACTGACCACTCAAAGATGCAGCCTGTGTATCTCCTAAAACATGTTTCACAAAGCGTTTCAACAATACCGAAATTTCCGATGCCAATTGATGCTTGTTTTTATGTTGATCAAAACGATTTCTGGAGTCATTTAAAGAGTTTTGCAAAACTTGAATCAAACGATTTTGTTTGTTTCTGGCAACAAACCATTTGATGACGAAATACAACGAAATTAAAAATAGAACCAACAAAACCCACCAACCGGGAGCCAAAGGCCAGAATCCGGGTTCTTGTGGCAGGTGAATATCACGAAGTTGTAGAGCCGGAGCGGTGCTATTCATTGATTGAATTCCTCCAACTACTCCACGCAGATGCCGGTGATTTCAATGACTGCTTGAGCTTTTCCTGCAAATTATCATTAGTCATAATTGGAATGACTGAAACAGCAGACTTCTGAATATTCTCAAACACACTTTCCAAATGCGAATTCTGATAGCTTCGCATGTTTCCGACATCTTTACTTTTTTTGGTATTTAAAACAACAGTACTTTGTCCCTGATCGATTCCGTAAGTTCCGGGTTGCAACGTATTGATTTCAAACGGGTCAGCAACAAATACAGCCATCACGTCATTATGTTTGGTGAGCTGAATCAAATGCCTTTTCACTTCTTTTCCCAAATGATAAAAATCACTGACAATAATCACCAAAGAACCGGGTCTGATGATGGTTCTTAATCTTTGCAAAGCATCTTCTAAAGGCGTTTCCTTATCATCTGCACTTTTTGCAGCGTCAGTTTTTACCAAATGTGCAATCAATCGCATCATTCCACGTTTGCCACCCACCGGTTTTTCGTGATGAATTCCATGAGTGCCGAAACTTAAAACTCCTACTCTATCACCATTTTTGATAGCAGCCCATGACAACAACGATGCTGCCTTCGCTGCGGTTACAGATTTGAATTCGTTTTTTGTGCCAAACGCCATGGAGCGATTGTTATCCATAACGATATGAATCGGTCTTTCTCTTTCTTCCTGAAAAAGTTTTGTATGAGGTTCACCGGTTCGGGCTGTCACCAACCAATCCATGTTACGAATATCATCACCTGCCTGATAAACACGCGATTCCAGATAGTCCATTCCACGACCTCTGAATCGTGAATCATGCAAACCTGAAATCGCAGAGCTGGCTTTTTTTCGCCCTGACAATGACAGGTTTTTTGCATGCGGTTGCTGTTGAACCAATGCTTGTGTTGTGACACGAGTGGATGAATTCATAATCAATGACTATGCGATTGGAACAACCTTCAATAATCTGTCAATGACTTTATCAGGTGTAATACCTTCAACTTCGGCTTCAAAACTAAGAATCAAACGATGCCTTAAAACATCATAAATCACATTGTGAATATCTTCCGGCAATAAATGCTCACGACCTTGTAAAAACGCATGAGCTCTTGCACAACGATCCAAGGCAATTGTGGCACGTGGAGAACCACCAAAACTAATCATTTCAGCCAAAGATTTATCGTATTTAATTGGATTGCGGGTTGCAAGAATCAATTCTACCATATAATTTTGCAGATTTTCTGCAACATACAAATTCAAAACCTGCTGTTGAGCATCAAACACATTTTGCTGAGTCAAATTGACTGAATCTTTGGATGGCTTCTGATAACCCACTTTATCTCTATCCTGCGCCAATTTGAGAATATCTTTTTCCGTATCGGCATCGGGATAATCAATCGCTACATGCATTTGAAAACGGTCCAATTGGGCCTCAGGAAGCGGGTAAGTTCCTTCCTGCTCAATCGGATTTTGTGTTGCCATAACTAAAAACAATTTGGGCAGCTGATAAGTGGTACTGCCAATGGTGATTTGTTGTTCTCCCATCGCTTCAAGCAAAGCAGACTGGACTTTTGCAGGTGCACGGTTGACCTCATCTGCCAGAATCAGATTATGAAACAATGGACCTTTCTGGAATTCAAAACTTCCGGTTTGAGCTCGATAAATTTCAGTCCCTGTTAAATCTGAGGGAAGCAAGTCCGGTGTAAACTGTATGCGTTTAAAATCTCCTTCCAAACGATCTGCCAAAGCCTTGATCGCAGTGGTTTTTGCCAAACCCGGAGCACCTTCTACTAATAAGTGGCCATGAGTTAATAGTGCCATTAACAACCTGTTAACCAGTTTTTCCTGTCCGAAGATTTCTTGTGAGAGAGATGATTTAACCTGTTGGAATATTTTTGCTGTTTCTGATATTTCTTGCTGACTATTATTTTCCATGCTCATGTTTATTATTTTTGACCGTATTACGACAGATGCAATATAATAAGGTTCAAAATATTTGAAATCAAGCCAGAGGAATTTAGATGTACAAAAAAGCAATTTTTATACTTTTAGTTTTACTAATCAATGCCTGCAATTTAAAAAATACGGTTCAAGCCGCAGAAGATGATGATTTTAAAGTCCATCGCCTGGTCATTCAAATGAATAAAGGTGATGAGCATTTACAATCAGAAGTCATCACCAATATTGTTAATATTTCAAAGTATTTCGGGGTCGATAATGTCGAAATTGAGCTGGTTGCTTACGGAAAAGGGATTTATTTTCTCACCAAAGAAAGTCCATTAAGAGCCAGAATTGAGAGTTTGATGATGCAAGATGTGGTTTTCACGGCTTGTGGCGACACCATCAACACACTGAAACGCACCAAGGGACTTGAACTGGACTTAATTGATGGTGTTGAAACCGTTCCAAACGGCATTCCTCACATTATGCTTTTACAAGAAAAAGGTTATACCTACTTTAGTCCTTAGGGTTGAAACAAACACTGATTTATTACCGTTGATTCCAAATTTAATAAATAAAAGTATCACAGATAATTTCAAATTTTTAAATTGAGATATTGTGATACAGTTCTCAATATGTTAGATTACATTAGAAGAATGTAATATTCAATCTCACAGTTACACTCAATTTCGCAAAGTTATAAAAATTATTGAGAAGAAAAATGAAAAAGTTTTATTCCTTGACATTGATTAGCATATTGGCAACATTACTGGTTTCTTGTGGTGATTCAAACCCGGCAATCGAAAAAATTGTTGTTAGCAGCAGTGCTCATGGTGTGGTTTTGGATGCAACCGATGCTGAAACTGTTGAGGAATTACAGCGAATTTTTTACAACAAGGAAGAAACACCAAATGCAGCTCCGGATTTCAAATTTTTTATAGATATTACCATTGGTGGTCAATCAACCCGCTGGCAATATAGTATTGATGGCTTTATCCGAGAACATAACGCTTCAATTTCGAGTGACTCTGTGACTAAAATTTACGGTTTGAAAGAAGTTGCCAAATTCAATCGAATTGCCAACGTCAGAGAATAATTTTTAGATTGTTGTTGCAATAGCAATACCAATAAAAATGATCATTCCCACCCAATTATTATTCAAGAATGCCTTGAAATAATTGTAAGTTTTTCTGCTTCGTAATAATTTATTCTGATAAACAAATAAAACCACACTTGCCAGCAAGCCAAAATAAAAATACATATTGAGATCCAGTTTTCTGCCGAGCAGAAGCAAAACCAGCATCATAAATCCCTGAATAATATGGGTGATAACAATATCCAAATCACCAAACAAAATTGCCGTTGATTTCACGCCAATTTTTTCATCACATTCACGATCAACCATTGCGTACATCGTATCATAAGCCGTAGTCCAGAATATATTGGCAATAAACAACAACCAAGCCTCTGCTGGAATTTTCCCCTGAATCTGCGCGTAAGCCATCGGAATGGATAACGCAAAAGCAATGCCCAAATAAACCTGTGGTAAATAGGTATAGCGTTTCATAAACGGATAAGTAATGGCAAAAAATGCTGCTACCATTGCAATTTGAATCGCTAACGCATTCAAAAACGTTAGCAACAACACTGCACATAAAAGCAATACCACAAACATAATCAACGCATTGACAACCGGTAATTGTTGCTGAGCTAATGGTCGGTTGCGTGTTCTTTTGACTTTGGCATCAAATTTTCTGTCAGCAATATCGTTAATTGCACAACCAGCGGAACGCATTAAAAAAACACCTAAAGAAAAAATAACCAAATACTTAATCGGTGGAATTCCATCAGCTGCCAGCCACAAAGCCCATAATGTTGGCCACAATAACAACAAAGTTCCAATCGGCCGATCAAAACGAATTAATTTCAAATAGGGATCAATTGTGCTGAGAAAGTTTTTTTGTGACATCAAAAATGTTTGTATTTTATCAGCTTTTTATTTTACCATTACCTGACCTGATTCAATAAAAATTATGTTTAATATCGTTCTGTTTGAACCTGAAATTCCACCCAACACCGGAAACATCATTCGCCTTTGTGCCAATACCGGAGCTCAGCTTCATCTGATTCATCCATTGGGGTTTGCGATGGAAACCAAAGCTCTGCGCCGTGCCGGACTGGATTATCACGAGTTTACCAATGTCAAAGAATATGACAATTTCGCCGATTTTATGCTCAAAGCCAGACCCGAAAGGTTGTTTGCATTGACAACAAAAGGCAGTGTCAATTACACAACAGTTCCATTTCAAAAAGACGATTATTTTATCTTCGGTCCGGAAACCAGAGGTTTACCGAAAGATATTCTTGAACTGAATAGCATAACCGAAAAACTCAGACTTCCGATGAAAGCCGACTCCCGAAGCCTGAATCTATCCAATACCGTTGCGGTGATGTTGTTTGAAGCCCTGAGACAGGTTGGGTTTGGAGATTTGGAATAAATCTATAAGCCATTCACAATATGCTCGCTCCAGTTTTCCATTTCGCCTTCAAAGCCTTTTAATTCTTCAATCGTAAACAAGCCGACAACATGGATTTCATCTTCGTTGCTGGTGATTTCGTTTGTTGCCAGTTCCCATAGTTCGACCACGCCGATATGGACTCGGCCGACGGGATTGGAATCATCGTAGATGTACCCGAGATGTTGTTTGGAAACGATTTCTGAAACATTGAGTTCTTCATCAATTTCACGCTGGGCTGAGTTTTCGATGGTTTTATCCAGATTAATAACTCCGTTATCTTGATAAGCCAGATCGAAAGCATCAATATGACCGCCGAAGCCGATGGAATGCATATTATGTAAGCGGTCTTCTCCGCCTTTTTTGGTGCGTTGATAGAGTGCTATTTTTCCCTGATATGAAAGAATCACATAGGGAATGATTTGTTTGAAATCTTCATTGGTCTCTAATGTCTCTCTGGGACCCACCCAGATTTTGCTGACATCAAAAATATCTTTTTCAGTTTTGATAAAGCCGTTGGCTTTGATTTCTATATCAACGACTGATTTTTCGGTACAAATGATATGTTGCATATTATTTTTTCAATTCCAAAAACAATGAGTTATTATTTTCAGGGTCTTTTGTCATGCCAATGCGGTTATTGTCAAGAAGGATATAGAACCTGTCTTCAGAGACATAAAGACCTTCGGCGAGTCCAAATTCTTTGTCAAGATAGCTAAACTCTGGTCGGTTGATGACTTCACTATAACTAAACCCTGATGTTTCAACAAACTGACCATTTTGGCGTTCTAACTGAGCAATTGTTTCTGCATTTCTGTCTAAAACGAATACCTTATCTATATTACAACTCAAACCCGAAAAATCAGTGGATCGGTTTAAGTGATATTCAAAAACAGCGTCGTTTTGCTGATAGGCTGTGATTTCGTTATTTGGTAAATCAAATTCAACAAAACCTCGAGGTTGTCTTTCGGCAGCCAGAAGAAATTTTTGTTCTTCCAATAAACAAATTCCTTCAATATAGGCATTATGAGTCGTAAATAATCCGGATTCTTTACCAGCGATTTTCAAACTCTCATCATCAGGAATCCATTGCTGAGTTTTGCCGTCTTTGGAAATTTTTAAGATTTGAAAATGCAGTTCACTTATCAGATAAAAATACTCATCATCATGTGTGATGCCTTCAAAATCAAGTTTGCCGGGTTTATCGTTTTCAATTTCCAAAAACGGTATCAATCTGACTTTATTATCTTCAAATTTGAGTTTAAAGATAAAATTGTCTTTATCTGAAACGGTATAAAACTGACCATCCCAATATGTCAGACCGGAAGGGTCAAATTTTCCCAAAGTTTCCACTTCATAAGCTTTTACCAGTTTCAGATTCTGGACTTTGATTCCATTCGTTGTATAACGAACATTTTTATCACAAGAACTAAGAGCGAGTGCAAATGCCAAAATAACAAAAAAATTAAATTTCATCATTTTTTTATTCAAAATCATTTTCAAAAATCAAATCCGGTAGCGGAATACAAGCTGAAGGATCTAAGACTTGAACATCATCAATATCCCAATCACCGGCTCCGACACTCACATCCGAAGCAAATCTCCATCTGATTTTTGCTGTTGTACCGGTATAAGCTGACAAATCCACTACCACTTTGGTATAACTGATCGAACCACCCCAACCGGAACGACTTCCGAGTGGGTTGCCACTTGCCAAAGTGACGTTATAACCACCCTCTGTCATTGCTGACCCTAAATCCTGCCAGTTTGAACCATTATTGGTAGTAATTTCCAGCACGGCGCCGTCATAATAAGGACTGCTTCCTTCAAAAGAATATTTGTGCCAAAACTCCAATGTGGTATTTGCCGAAATATTGATTTCTGGTGATATTAAAAACTTATCGGAAAAAGTATTGACGTCATTGGTATAAAAGGATTGACTGTTATTCATACCTGCTGTCAGACTGATACCCCAGTCATCAATACCTTGAGTCGAACCATGCGACCACCCGGCTGTTTCTGCATCTGAAATTGAATTGTAACTTTCAACATCATCATCAATCAACGCACAAAGTGGTTGCAACTGAATATCTTGAGTTGTGGTCGATAAACCCGAAACTGCCAGACTATTAAACGTAGCTGTTGCATAAAAGGATTTCTCTGCCGTTAAAGTATAACTGCCTTGTAACAAATCAAAACTGTATTCGCCTTGGGAATTTGAAGTTATGCTCATATCATTAATTATGAGTTGCGCTCCTGCTATTGGCTGAGAGCTCAAAGCATCTGTAACAATTCCTGATAAAATTCCAACATCATTAACATCCCAAACTTCAAAGAATTTCGCATAGGGTACACCTTTTACCATATCTGTATCAGTCGCAATAAAATACGCTACATGTTGTCCAACGGGCATTCCGGTTGTGTCAATTGTGGCAGAAAATGACTCCGATTTTGAATCATAAACTCCATCTCCGGCAGCTATGGTAACAGGTGTTGAACCTCCATCCCAAGGTAACTCATCGACATACATTTGAACGGAACTGATATTTTGGGTCGCTTCATTTCCATTGTTTGCGGAGAAGTGTAAGTCGGTTGCTGTTCCTGAAATTGTCAAGCTATTCCCGGCAATAACTCCGCTGGATGAAAGTTGCAAATTCTCCACATCAGGACCGGATGCAGTGATATAAGGCGTTCTGGAAACTTTTGCCGCATAAATTAATGCGTGTAAATTATCGGGATAAATGGTACTTTCAAAAGCACTACAACTTTGGAAGAATGATGTTCCCAGCTCAAAGACATAAGCAGCGACACCGAGTTGTCCATAAGCATTATCATCAGATGCCCCATCAGCTCCATAAAGCTCATTAGAAACCTGTGGAAGATAATCGTTATACCATGCCAGTTTTCTTCCAAGTGTTTGAAATTGTACATGATTTGGAGCGAGTGGAATGACGCCGGGACTATCATAACCATAAGGCCACATCACTAATTCGCTATAACTGTGAATATCAAGAAAGATTCCCGGAGTATCATTGGGAGCCGGATCATTCAGTCCTTCTCCGCGATTATCATCAAATAAGTCCTTCATATAAGCATCTATCGCCTGATTTTCATATTCGGACTGTGCAGATGGACCTCTGTAGGTTTCATCACAAACTGAACCACTAGAGCAACCGAAACCACCGCAAGAGCCAGCTCCCCATTTCCAGCCAAAATTACGATTCATATCTATCCCATGTGTTTGCTCAGGTTGATTACAATATCCTTCAATATTATTAGTATTTTTACGTTGCCAAACACCGGTTTCTGCAATTTTTCTACCATCCGGATTTCCTTGTAACAATAAATGTATTTCATGATGGTCCACAAGCCAGGTGGCATCGGCATCGGATCCATAGTTATTCAAAAGATATTCAGCGAACCTTGTGTTCAATTCAGCCGGTGTTAACTCTCTGGCATGAATGGAACTCATTGCAAAAAAGATAGGTTTTGGACCCGGAATTAATGAATTGGTAATCTTTATAACCCTTAAGTCATAACCCGGCAAACCTCCGGGAGTTGTTTTTTCCCAACTATCACCAATATCAACAATGCTTGCCAAATTAGGATAGGTTGCAACCAAATTATCCATGGTATTGAATGTTTCTTCTACAGTGCGATAACAATCAAATCCCGGAATACTTTTTGTTCCTAGCGGAATATTTTTTTCTTTTGCAGTTTTAATGGCATCGCTGATTCTCAGTGAAGATTGAGTTTGTTTTTGATTGATTTCGACTTGAAACCCATAAGCAAAAAGATTTTCATATTCCTGAATACTGTCAACTGAAACAGTAAAATACTCATCTTTGGTATTGACATGCCAAGGTTGATTGTATGAGGCATAGTTTCTTACTTGTTTGATATCTTGGTAATGAACATCAACAATCCAAGGGCCATTTTCTTCTTTTGGCAGTTTTTGATTTGGTTCGGCATTGACAAAATGTACAGCAACGAACAACGCACACACTAATAATTTTATTTTCATAATTTATCTCAGCAAGTCTTTAGTTATTTCAGACTTCTTTATTTATTCTTTCAGGGAAATCAGTTTGAGTATTCTCTCTTCTGTAAATGGCCAGAAAAGCTCTTCTTCATTCTTAGACAAAACAGGAACTTTGGTATGATATTTTCTTAACAACTCTTCATCTTCGTCAATATCAAGAAAATGATAACGAATATTATATCTGTTTAAGACATCCTCTGCATCTTCACACAAGGGACAATCGCTTCTTCCGTATAGAACTAGCATTTACAACTCAAAAAAATTTGAACCATTTACTTATAATTTTTTAATGATGTCAATTTAGAGGTAAAATAATTATAACTTTTTTGCGGTTTTAAAGGCATGAATTACACACTTCATGAAACTAATGAAGGTCTCTTACAATTTATGAAATGCAAATTTTTACTTGATAATGTTTAACATTTGCTTTTTTTCGATTATTATATTGAAGAATAATAAAATTTAGGTACACAAAATGGCACGAATTTTAATTGTTGATGACTCACCATCTCAGTTATTTGGTATGCAAAAAATTGTTGAAAAGTTAGGACATGAGGTTCTTTCAGCGACAAACGGTGAAGAAGGCGTTCGCACGGCGAAGGAACAAATTCCTGATTTGATTTTGATGGATGTGGTAATGCCGGAGCTGAATGGCTTTCAGGCAACCAGAAAGATTTCCAAAGATGAGCGGACTTCACACATTCCAATTATTATGGTCACAACCAAGAATTTGCAAACGGATAAGGTTTGGGGAATGCGCCAAGGTGCTAAAGATTATTTGGTTAAGCCTGTTTCAGAGAAAGCGTTAATTGCAGCAATTAACGAGTATTTACCGTAGATTTTATTCCAGCCGGATTTAAAAAAGGTGCATTTTTGCACCTTTTTTATTTACCATTTTAATTACTTTTAACCATCGTCCCGGTTTTCAGTCGCTCTTTTGTCCATGCTCTTAAATCATCCAGCCAGCAATATAAACTGGGCAATACCAACAAACTAACAACAGTAGAAAAAGTCAAACCGCCAATAATTGCTCTCGCCATCGGGAAATAAGCAGGTCCACGTCCTCCAACTTGCGAAACACTCATCGCCAGCGGAATTAATCCAACCACAGTCGTAAATACCGTCATTAAAATCGGACGTAAACGATCCCGACCGGCTTGTAGAACGGCATCATAACGATTAAGACCTCTTATTCGCAGTTGATTAATATGATCAATCAACACAATTCCGTTATTCACCACCACACCAATCAGTATCAGCATTCCAATCGCTGCCATAATTGTGAAGTTGGTTCCGGTAATAGCAAAAAAGAAAAAGACTCCAATGTATGAAAAAAGAATCGAACTAATTACACAGAGTGGAAATAACAAGGATTCAAACAACGCCGCCATCACAATAAAAATCAAGGCAATGGCAACTTTGATATTTGATGCCATAGAATCACTTTGCCCACCTCGATTGCGTGTGTCATTATCAAACGTCCAGCTATATCCGCTTGGAAAATAAAATTGAGACATAATTGCTGAAACTTTATTTTTAATTTCAGTCTGATTCACATCCGTTTCCAAGTCCACATCAATTTGAACCGCTCCCATTCGGTCATATCGTCTGATCTGCTGAGGTGAATTGGTATTAATGACATCTGCCACTGTTTCCAACGAAACTTGATTGCCATTGCGAGTTTTAATTGGCAAATTTAATAATTGCTCCAACTTAAATTCACCTGTTTCATAAAATCGCACAATCACCGGCATTTCTCCGGTTTCTGTTACCAAATCACGTAGATTCATCCCCCGCATGGCTATATTGACACTTTGAGCAACTGTATTTGGATCAACACCAAGTCGATAAGCGCGTTCTCTATTGACCTGAATTCGCAACTCCTCTCGCTGGTTTCTATTATCCACTTGAGCTCCAATCACTCCTTCGATTCTATTCAGCTCTAGCAAAATAGAAGGAACCATATCAAGCATCACTTCTTGTGAATCACCCAGTAGATAAACACTCATCCCATCATTTCCTCGCCCTCGTCCAAATCTCAGGCTGGGTTTTCCAATGGTTATTTGAGGTAAATTTTCTATAATTTCTTTTTTTATTTCAGCAAGCGGACGTGTAGCTTCAGATTCATCAACCAGATACACTTTGGTGCCTACAAAACCATTCTCCTGATAATAGCTGTAAACAGTATCAATATCATATTTATCTTTATTGGCGTAAAGATAGTCCTCAACCTTATCGACATCTTTCTTTAATCGTTCTAATGTGAAAGAACCATCGACATGATAAGGCATCCAAAAATCACGAGAATCCCCGTCTCCACCACGGATTCCATCTTCTTTCTCAACCCAAAGTGAATTGACCACCAAACCGGAAATCACAATAATAACAATTGAAAAGAACGTCACCCAACGATGAGCAAGGGTGAACTTCAAAATACGGACATATTTTTCTTTGAGCGAGTCCACCCAAGTTTTTTTCACGGTCTTTTGGTTCTCTTTATTCTTGTTAAGATATGAAATGATTAATGGAACAACTGTAATAGATAAAAATAATGATATGACCAATGCAGCAATAATTGATGCAGCAACATGGGTCAAAAAGACTGAAATCATATCTTCGGAATTAAAAACAATCGGCAAAAACACACAAATTGATGTGGTTGTTCCTGCAATCACAGGAACCATCACGTCTGACACTCCTTTTCGGATTGCTGTCAAAATATCATATTTGCCACTACTCCTTCGGGTAAAAATACTTTCACTAATAACCACCGAGTTATCAACCAACATCCCGATTGCCAGCATCAATCCCATGAGAGAAAGTACATTTAATGTCAAACCCAGAAAATAAAGAATTCCCAAAGTGATGACAATGGAAATTGGAATTGACAAAGAAACCAGCAGAGTTGTCTGAATATCACGAATAAAAACATAAAGAACAATCAAACTGAGCAAAGCTCCGATAATTCCCGCCATCACCACATCATGCAATGAGTCTTTGACTGTTTGCGCCTGATTATTCAAAAACACCAGTTTAATGCCTTTCATTTGCGGTGATTTTGAAATTTCTTCAATCTTTTCAAGCACTCTTTCGGCAACATCAACCAAATTAGAGGTTGATTCATTGTAAATTTCTAAACCAACTGAATACTTTCTATCCAAATGACGAGCGTAGTTGCGTTCCCCATTGACGACTTTGACGGAAGCGACATCAGACAACTTTACTCCACTTTGATTGAGCAAAATGTTTTTGAAGTCTTCGAGTTTCAATATTTGACCTTTTGGAACAACCCGAATTTGTTTGTCATCGCTGGAATAACCGGTTTTTAAATCTCCTGAGGCAATAGCAAAATTCGAGTCTGTTAACTTTTGCGTCAATTCATTGAAACCAATGCCGTACATTTTCATAGCATCGTTATCAATCATTATACGCATCTCTTTAGGCTCAAGCCCCTGTAAATCAACTCTCGCCACGCCGGGAACCCGCTCAACCGGTCTTACCAAATACTTGTTGATGACATCATAAGCATTTTCCAAATCCAAATCACCGGTAATACGTAACTCCATGATGGCACCACTACCCATATCCGCTTTATTGACATCAATCCGGCGAACATCATCGGGCAAATCAGGTTTGGTGAGGTCTATTTGCTCCTTGACCAGCATTTGCTTTTCATCAACATCTATGCCTGATTTGAAGCGAATCTGAATATTTGCGCCTCCGGTGTTTGAGTTTGAGTTGATTCCCTCAATATCACCTATGGTTGATAAAGACTCTTCCAGCGGTCGGGTGATATTTTGTTCCACTTCACGAGGAGTTGATGACGGATAGGAAACATTGACATTGATAAACGGAGCATTAACCTGTGGCCATTGCTCCAAGGGAAGCATTCGAGATGAAATCAGCCCAATGACAACCATGCTTAAGAATATCATGGTTATAGTAATTGGACGACGAATCGAAAATTCAGCTAAAGCACTGAAACTGCTTTTGGTTTTTGGCTCACTTTGTTTCATACAGAACCTGCTGACTGATTAACATTTGAACTAACTGAAGTTTCTTTAGTGACCAGTGCATAAATAACCGGAATGACAATTAACGTCAGAAATGTCGAAACCAACAAACCGCCAATCACGGTGATTGCCATCGGCGCTCGAATTTCTGCGCCTGCTGACTGATTACCAACAAACGAAATCACCATTGGCAAAAGACCTAACACGGTTGTTATAGTAGTCATTATAATTGGTCGGAGACGGGCATTCCCGGCATGAATAATAGACTGAATTAAATTGTCACCTGAGGCTTGCTGTTGCTTAATTTTATCCAGTAGCACAATGGCATTATTCACCACTATTCCAACCAGCATTATCAGTCCGATAAAAACCACAACGGAAATATCGGTTCGGCTTAAATACAATGCCCAAACTGCGCCAATCATTGCCAGTGGAATACTGAAAAGAATCACGAAAGGATGAATAAAGGATTCAAATTGCGACGCCAAAACCATATAAACTAAAAATACCGCCAAAGACAATGCAAATATCATGGAGTTATTGGATTCTTCTAAATCTTTGTTTTGTCCGGTCACTTTGACCGCAACTAAGGAATGAATA